>DATHTO010000001.1:0-5033 GCA_035463115.1 Actinomycetota bacterium
GTCACGAGGTGGCGCTCGACTCCGAACGTGCCGAGGACGACGCCGAGCGGAAGGTCCATCGACTCGAGCACCGGCCCCTGCTCGATGTGGAGCTCGAGGTAGGCGGCCGCGCCCTCGAGCTCGGAGCGCGCGTCGAGCGCCCGGTCGAGGTCGACGCCGTGCTCGGCGAGCGCGTCGGGGAGCGCGATCCCCTCCGCGTCGCGGCGTCCGCGGAGGTCGTCCTGGTCGTCCATCGTCCCGGAGGCGGCGCTCGAGCCGAAGAGCGAGCGCCCGAAGCGCGCGCCCTCCTCGTCCGCCCACTCGACGAGCCGGACGGTCGCGGCCGGCTCGCCGTCCTCGGCGAGCCGCCGCATCACCTCGACGCCGGCGACGACGTTCAGCGCGCCGTCGAGCCAGCCGCCGTTCGGGACCGAGTCGATGTGGCCGCCGAGGAGGACGGCGCGGTCGGTCTTCCCGCGGAGCGTCCACCACTGGTTCCCGGCGGCGTCGATCGTGTGCTCGAGCGGCAGGCCGTCGAGCTTTCCGCGCAGCCACTCGCGCGCGCGCTCCCACGTGTCCGTCCAGGCGATGCGCTGCGCCCCGTCGTCGTTCCCGGTCAGCTCGCGCAGCTCGCGGAGCTCGTCGGCGGTACGGCTCGGCTCGAGTGGCACGACGCGCAGCCTAACGCGGGCGTTCGAACGTCGGAGGCGTGTGGTAGATAGGCGCCGTCAACGACGCAGGGAGGGGGCTATGCCAAGCGTTACCGACGAAGCGCGGCTCGACGACCTGAGCGTGGTGAACCTCGACGACCTCGCCGTCAAGTCGGACGCCGAGGTCGAGGAGATCGACCGTCGTTCGGCCGACTCGCCGTACTTCAACCGCGACCTCGCTCCGGCCGGCCCGTCGCGGCGCACGTGGTCGACGTGGAACATCACGGCGATGTGGATCGGCATGTCGGTCGTGATCACGACCTACCTGCTGGCCGCGGGCCTCATGGCCGCCGGGATGAACTGGTGGCAGGCGCTCCTCACGATCACGCTGGGGAACCTGATCGTGCTCGTCCCGATGATCCTGAACGCGCACGCGGGGACGAGATACGGGATTCCCTTCCCGGTCTTCGTCCGCGCGTCGTTCGGCGTCCGCGGCGCGAACATCGCGGCGATCGCGCGCGCTCTCGTGGCCTGCGGCTGGTTCGGGATCCAGACCTGGCTCGGCGGGCTCGCGCTCGACGCGCTCCTGACCCAGCTCTGGGGCGGCTGGGCCGGCCTCGGCTGGCACCGAGGGTTCGCCTTCGCGATCTTCTGGGTGATCCAGGTGGCGATCATCGTCCGCGGCATGGAGGCGATCAAGTACCTCGAGTCGTGGGCCTCGCCCGTCCTCCTCGGCGGCGGCTTCGCCCTGCTCATCTGGGCGTTCGTCGACGTGGGCAGCATCACGGAGCCGTTCGGCGCGACCGCCCAGGACGCGCTCGTCTCCGAAGGGCCCGGCTTCTGGACGCTCTTCTGGCCGGCGCTCGCGGCGAACGTCGGTTACTGGGCGACGCTCAGCCTGAACATCCCGGACTTCACGCGCTTCGCCCAGAGCCAGCGGTCACAGGCGATCGGACAGGCGATCGGCCTTCCGCTCGCGATGGCCGTCTTCTCGTTCATCGGTATCGCGGTCACCTCCGCGACGGTGCTGATCTACGGCGAGGCGATCTGGGATCCGATCGCGCTCATCGTGCGGATGGACAACGCCGGGATCCTCGTCCTCGCCATGATCGTGATCGTCCTCGCGCAGGTGACGACGAACATGGCGGCGAACGTCGTCGCGCCCTCGAACGACTTCTCCAACCTCTGGCCGCGTCGCATCTCGTTCCGCCTGGGCGGCGTCATCACGGCGATCATCGGGATCGCGATCTTCCCGTGGGAGATCTTCGAGCGGCAGGGCGCGTACATCTTCACGTGGCTCGTCGGGTACGGCAGCCTGCTCGGCGCGATCGCCGGGATCATGATCGTGGACTACTGGGTCCTCCGGCGCGAGCGGCTCGACCTCGCGGCGCTCTACAGCGCCGACCCGCGCGGCGAGTACTGGTACTCAGCCGGGTTCAACTGGCGGGCGATCGTGGCGATGGTCGTCGCGGTCGTGCCCGTGATCCCGGGCTTCATCGACGCGGCGACGACCGAGAACTTCGCCGGGTTCACCGACCCGTCGCTCCTCCAGCGCTTCTACACGTACGGCTTCGGCTTCACGTTCCTCGTCGCCGCGGTCGTCTACTGGGCTCTCATGACGCTCGCGGCGCCGCGAACCGAGCCCGCAGCGGCTCACGGCGGGAAGTAGCCCGCGCACGGCACGCACGGTGGCCGCCGGAGCAATACTTCCGGCGGCCACCGATGTCTTCGCGGAAGGGAGCGGCATGTCGATCCTGATCAAGGGCGGGCGGATCATCACGGCGGCCGACGACTACGTCGGCGACCTCTACGTCGAGGGTGAGCGGATCACGCTGATCGGCGCCTCGCTCGACGACGTGCAGGCGGACACGACGATCGACGCGAGCGGGAAGTACGTGCTGCCGGGCTGCGTCGACCCGCACACGCACCTCGACATGCCGTTCGGCGGCACGGTCACGATCGACGACGTCGAGTCAGGCCAGACCGCCGCCGCCTTCGGTGGGACGACGTGCCACGTCGACTTCGTGATCCAGCCGCAGGGCGCGACGTTCGCGGCCGCGCTCGACGAGTGGAAGGGGAAGGCGGCCGGCAAGCAGGTGATCGACATGGGCTACCACATGGCCGTCACCGACCTGCGCGAGGGCGGGACGCTCGAGGAGCTCGCGTCGCTTCCGGACCAGGGCGTCACCTCGTACAAGCTCTTCATGGCGTACAAGGGCGCGCTCATGGTCGACGACGAGACGCTCTTCCGCACGATGCAGGTCGCGGCCGAGACCGGGGCGCTCGTCATGGTCCACGCCGAGAACGGCGACGCGATCGACGTGCTCGTGAAGGAGGCGCTCGCGGCCGGCAATACGGAGCCGCGCTACCACGCGCTCACGCGCCCGCCGGAGACGGAGGGCGAGGCGACGAACCGGGCGATCCAGCTCGCCCGCGTGGCCGGCGCCTCGCTCTACGTCGTCCACGTCTCGTGCGAGGAGGCGGTGCATCCGATCGCGGTCGCGCGCGAGAAGGGCTGGGACGTCTGGGGCGAGACCTGCACGCAGTACTTCTTCGTCGACTACACGTTCCTCGAGCGGCCGGACTTCGAGGGCGCGAAGTACGTCTACACGCCGCCGCCGCGGGACAAGGCGAACCAGGACGTGCTCTGGAACGCCGTCCGCACCGACGTCCTCTCGGCGATCTCGACCGACCACTGCGCGTTCCTCTGGGACGGGCAGAAGACGCTCGGCAAGGACGACTTCTCGAAGATCCCGAACGGCGGGCCGGGGCTCGAGAACCGCCTCCACATGATCCACGAGTTCGGCGTGCGGGCTGGGCGGATCACGCTGAACCGGATGGTCGAGCTCCTCTGCACGAACCCCGCGAAGCTCTTCGGCCTCTACCCGCGCAAGGGGACGATCGCGGTCGGCTCGGACGCCGACCTCGTGGTGTTCGACCCGGAGCGCAGGCACACGATCAAGGCCTCCGAGCACCACTCGAAGATCGACTACAACCTCTACGAGGGCACCGAGGTGACCGGGACGCCCGAGATCGTGCTGCTGCGCGGGCACGTGCTCGTCGAGGACGGGCGGCTGGCCGCGAAGCCCGGCGTCGGGCGGTTCGTCGAGCGGGCCTGCTTCGGCGAGGCGCTTGCCCCGGCCACCGAGTAGGCTGGCGCGGACCAGGGGGTCACGACCGGCCGCTGAGGCGGCGGAAGGAGGAACGATGGGTGGAATCTCGCTCGGCGGCATCCTCGTCATCGTCGGCATCGTCGTCGCGCTCTTCTGGAGCCTGTGGATCGGGGTGATCATCGCCCTGATCGGGCTCATCGCCTTCGGCGGCTTCGCCCGCGGACGGTGGTACTGACGCGTTGAGACGCCGCTGACAGCGCCGTAGGAACGACGCGTGGGGAACGGGCCCTCGAACGGCCGTGAGCGGCGCGAGGACCGGTTACGCAGCCCGTTCCCGCGCCGCCGCCGCAGCCCAGGCAACGGCGGGCTCGGGTCGGTCCTCGCGCCCGTCCTCGGAACGGCTATGCCGTCTCGGGGAACTTGCTTCGCCCCTCCCGAACGGTCACGATAGCCCCGCGTCCCGCGCCGACCCCGAGGGACGGCGCGGCTCGCCCGATGGAAGCGACCCCAGGGAGGCGCCGTGGCCGAGAACGAGGTGCGAGAGACGGGGACCGGGCAGGGCGCGAACGGGCGAGACGGCCGCGAGGCGGCCTTCGCCGCCGAGTGGCGAAACGCCGCGTACAACTGCTTCAGCTCCGGCCACAAGTTCTGCCGCGAGGTCTGCCCGGTGATGCAGGTCACGCGGAACGAGAACCACTCGCCGACCGCGTTCCACGCGAACGTGGTCGCGATGGAGCAGGGCCTCGTCTCCGTCGAGGACACGGCCCGCGACTACGTCCACTGCACCCAGTGCGGCGCGTGCGAGCTGCGCTGCCCGAACACGCTCTTCACCGGCGACTTCTACCGCTACCGGACGCGCACGGTCGACGTCGTGAAGGCGATGCGCGCGCTCGCAGTCGAGGAGGGAGTCGAGCAGCCGGCCTGGAAGCGCTGGAACGAGCTCACGGACGAGCGCCGGAACGAGCCGGTGCTCGGCGAGGTGCCCGTGTCGCAGGACCACGTGGCCGACTGGGCGGCCGGGCTCGACCTGCCGGTCGGCGGCGAGACGGTGCTCTTCTGCGACTGCGAGGCCGCGTTCCACCGCACCTCGCTTCCGCGCGCGGTCGCGCGGATCCTCCAGGCGGGCGGCGTCGAGTTCGGGCTCATGCGCGAGCAGTGGTGCTGCGGCGGCCCGGCGGCGGAGATGGGGTACGTCGACCAGGCGCGGCGCTTCGCCGAGCACAACGTGGCCGACTGGCGCGCCGTGGGGGCGAAGCGGATCCTCGTCCTCGACCCGCACGACTACATCGCG
>DATHTO010000002.1:0-32425 GCA_035463115.1 Actinomycetota bacterium
TCGCGAGCTGGACGAAGCGGCCCGAGCGCGTCCTCGGGCACCACTTCTTCAACCCCGTCGACCGGATGCCGCTCGTGGAGATCGTCCGAGGGCTGACGACCGACGAGCGCACGATCGAGCGCGGTCGCGCGCTCGTCGAGCGCATCGACAAGGAGTCGATCCTCGTCGCCGACCGACCCGGCTTCGCGACGAGCCGCCTGAGCGCCGCGATCGGGAACGAGGCGTGGTACATGTTCATGGAAGGCGTCGCGCCGCCCGAGGACATCGACCGGGCGGTCAAGCTCGCGCTCGGCTTCCCGATGGGTCCGTTCGAGCTGGGCGACCTGATCGGTCTCGACATCCGATTGAGCGTCCTGCGGACGCTGCACGCCACCCTCGGCGAACGGTTCCGTCCGTGCCCGCTGTTGATCGAGTACGTCGACGCCGGGTACCTCGGGCGCAAGACCGGTCGCGGCGTCTACGAGTACCACGATGGGCGGCGCTCGGGTGAGCGCTGAGGGACGTCTGCGCGTCGAGCGCGAGGCCGGCGTCGTCGTCGCCACGATCGACCGACCCGAGCGTCGGAACGCGCTCGGCCGCGAGGACTGGCTGTCGCTCCGGTCGCTCGTCCGCGACCTCGGCGAGGATCCGGACGTGCGTGGCCTCATCGTGACGGGCGCCGGCGATCGGGCCTTCGCCGCGGGCGCCGACGTGGAGGAGCTCGTGGACCGGCAGCCGCTCGTCGCGCTGGACGGCCTCGTGCAGCGCGCGCTCCGCGAGCTCGAGGACCTCCCGGTGCCGACGATCGCGGCGCTCAACGGCCACGCCCTCGGCGGCGGCTGGGAGCTCGCGCTCGCGTGCGACCTCCGGATCGCGTCCGAGGACGCGCGCGTCGGGTTCCCCGAGGTTCGGCTGGGCATCCTCCCGGGCGCCGGCGGAACGCAGCGGCTGCTGCAACACGTCGGGATCGGGATCGCGAAGGAGCTGATCCTCACGGCGAAGGTGATGGCCGCCGACGAAGCGCTCGCGCTCGGCCTCGTGAACGACGTCGTTCCGTCGGACGAGGTGATGGCGACGGCTCGTCGCGTGCTCGACGAGATGCTGGGCCACGGGCGGCTGGCGGTGCGCCTCGCGAAGCAGGTGCTGAACGCGACCGCTCGCGGCGGCGACGCCTCGGACCTGGAGCGCGTCGCGTACACGCTCACGTTCTTCGACGACGAGCGCGCCGAGCGGATGCGGCGGTTCCTCGAGCGCGACGGGGCGGCGCGCAGCCGAACCTGAGCGATCAGGCGGGGTCGGCCGGGACGGGAGGTCGGCTCGATGCTCGGTACCGCACCAGCGAGGGCGCCACGAGCGCGACGACGCCCGCCCCGACGATGCAGAGCAGGCCCCCCGAGACGACCGAGACCGTCGGGCTGAACGCCGCGGCCGCGAGGCCGGCCCGCAGGTCGCCGAGGCGCGGTCCGCCGGCCACCACGAGGTAGTTCAGGCTCGACAGCCGGCCACGAAGGGCATCGGGCACCGAGAGCTGGATGATGGTGCCCCGGAAGATCGCCGAGATGACGTCTGCGCCGCCGGCGACGGCGAGCATGACGAGCGCGACCGTCAGTCTCGTTCCGGCGAGCCCGAACGCCGCGATGCTGGCTCCCCACGCGGCCACGGCCCAGAGCACCGCGCGCCCCTGGTGCTCGACGCGACGGACCCATCCTCCCGACAGCGCGCCGAGCAAGGCGCCGACCGCGGGCGCCGCGAACAGCATCCCGACGGTCTCCGGTCCACGCTCGAACTGCGTCACGGCGAGGATCGGGAAGAGCGCGCGCGGCATCCCGAAGACCATCGCGACGACGTCGGCCGAGAGGGCACCGCGCACGACGCGCTGATCGCGCAGGTAGGTGAATCCGCGCGTCACGGCCTTCCACCCGGTCCGCGGCTCGTCGGTCGGTTCGGGCGGCACCGGCCGCAGCGTGAGCGCCACGGCGAACATCGCGAGGTACGAGATGACGTCGAACCCGTACGCCCACGCGAGCCCGAACCGCGCGATCACGATGCCGGCGATCGCGGGACCCAGCAACGCGGTCGCGTTCCACACGACCTGGTTCAGCGCGAGCGCCGAGGGCAACAGCTCGCGGCCGACGAGCCGGGGGGTGATCGCGTGCCGCACCGACGAGTCGATCGCGGAGACGCCGGCGATGATGCTGACGCCACCGTAGACCACCCAGACCGACGGCTCGCCGCGCAGCGCGCCGGCGAGCAGCAGGCCCGACCCCACGCAGAACGCGAGCTGTGACGCGAGGAGCGTCGTTCGGCGGTCGGTCGCATCGATGAACGTCCCTCCCGCGAGCGTGCCGATCACGATCGCCGCGAGGCCGAAGAGGCCGACGAGACCCGTGGCGGCGGTGGACCCGGTCAGCTCGAAGATCTGGACGAACGTCGCGACGACGGTGAAGTGGTACCCGAGCTCGGAGACCAGGAGCCCCAACCAGAGGCGTCGGAAGTCGCGTGAGACCCGGAGCGGTGTGATGTCGATCGCGATGCGCGCGACCTGCCGGCCGAGCCGGCCGGTGCGCGCCGGCTCGTCGGGGACGGGGCTCACGTCGGCGATGCTACCCACGTCCGCGATCAGGGCCGCGGCGACCGGTCGTTCGACGGCGAACCGTTCGGACCAGGCGCTTGACCGCCGCCGGCCTCGGCGTCGACGCTGAGGACGTGCACCGTGACCCCGATGCCGCACGCGACGTGCGTCTCGTCGTGGCCGGCGACGACGATCGCCGATCGGCGATCGTGCGCGACGCCGCCCTCGAGCCCGTCGAGCTCGCCTCGTTCCCCGGCGCCGCGTTCTTCCACGTGTGGAGCGGCGCCCTCGACGAGCCGCTCGCCGATCCTGGCGCGCCACCCCGCGGCCGGTGGATCCCCGCGTCGGGTGCGTTCCGGTTCGGCGTGTCCGTCCTTCCGCCCGCGTACGGCGCCGGCGCGCCGCTCGACCTGGTCGAGATCGACGCGAGGCTCCCCGGGCTCGCGGAGACCCTCGACCTCGAGGAGCCCGGCATGCACGTGACCGACACCCTCGATCTCGTCTACGTGGCGGCCGGGGAGGTCACGCTCGTGCTCGACGACGCCGAGCGGCGGCTCCGTGCGGGGGACTGCGTGGTCCAGCGCGGGAACCGACACGCGTGGCGGAACGACGGTCCCGACGACTGCGTGCTCGTGATCACGATGCTCGGGTTCGATCCGCGACCGTCGATGGACCCGTCGGCATGAGAGGGGTCGTCGCGGTTCCCGACCGCCCTGAGCTCGTCCAGATCCGCGACGTCGCCGAGCCCGAGCCGTCCGACGACGAGTCGGTGGTCGAGGTCCGCGCCTGCTCGCTCAACCGAGGTGAGCTCCGCCTGATCGCGTCACGACCGGGATGGCGACCCGGTCAGGACGTCGCCGGCGTGGTCGTTCGCGCCGCAGGCGACGGCACCGGCCCACCGGTCGGGACGCGGGTCGCCGCCGTCGTCGACGGCGCCGGCTGGGCCGAGCGGGCGGCGGCGCCGGTCGCGCGATCGTGCGTCCTCCCGGACGCCGTGACGTTCGAGGCGGGCGCGTCGATCGGCGTCGCGGGACTCACGGCGCTCCGCGCCCTGCGCCTCGGCGGCTCCCTGCTCGGCGCCCGCGTCCTCGTGACCGGCGCCTCGGGCGGCGTCGGCCGGTTCGCGGTGCAGCTCGCGAGCGCGGGCGGCGCCCACGTCACCGCCGTCGTCGGAAGCACGGCGCGCGGCGCCGGTCTGGAGGACCTCGGCGCGAGGCGCGTCGTGCTCGACGACGTCGAGCACGAGGACACCTTCGACCTCGTGCTCGACATGGTCGCGGGGAGCGTCCTCGAGCGGGCGATCCGGGCGCTCGGGCCCGGCGCGCTCGCCGTGATGATCGGGATGGCGTCGGCGGAGCCGGCGCGGATCGGACTGTTCGACTTCGAGCGTGGCGCCGACGCGCAGGTACGGCCGTTCCGGCTGTACACGACCGAGGTCGACACGTTCGGCGCCGACCTCCGCTATCTCGCCTCGTCGATCGCCGACGGGCGCATCTCCGCCCCGGTGGGCCTCGACGTCCCGTGGACGGAACTGCCACGAGCGCTCGAGGCGCTGCGGGCGCGGACGGTCGCCGGCAAGGTCGTGTTCCGTCCGTCGAAGGCCTGACCGACACCGGAGCGGTCGCCGCCGCGTGGACGGTCGCCGAGCGGTCCGCCCGCCTACCGCTCGCGGAGCTCGAGCGTCCAGACCGGATCGACGTGCGGGTACGGAGCGTCCTTCCGCTCGAAGCCGCGCGTCTCGAGCATCCGCGTGCCGACGTCGTGGCGCGGACGAGCCGCGAGCAGGTGGACCGCACCGGTCGTCCGCGCCGCGTCGATCAGCGCGTCGAGCAGCGACGACCCGAGCCCCGTCCCCTCGTGGGCGGCCGCGACGGCGACGAACACCTCGCGCGCCGTCCGATCGGAACCTCCGCCCGTGAACCCCGTGAACCGACGCCACCACCCCGCGCCGGCGGGGCTCCCGTCGCGTTCCGCGATGAACCCGAGATCCCAGTCCGGGACCATCCATCCTCGGATCGCGGGGCTGTCGGGACCGGCGCCGCCGAAGCGTGCGGCCATCTCGGTGAGGAACGGGAGGTCCTGCGGTGCTGCGGGTCGAAGCGTCACGGCGTCGGTCACTCGGTGCAGCGTACGCCGTGGCGCTCCACCGTCGATCGTCACGGGAAGAGATCCGGCATGGCGACGTCCACACGACCGACGCCCGTGCCGCTCGAGAAGCCGACGAGCTCGATGCGCCCTTCGTAGGTCTCGCGGTGGACGGTGCGCGGCTCGATGTGGATCAGGTCGCCGGGCGCGAACTCCGTGACGAGCGTTCCGCCGGGCCCGGACTCGATCCGGATGGCCCCGGCGATGACGTAGGCGACGAGGTGGTGCTCGCCGTGATGATGCCAGGGCTCCGATCGGCCCGCCCCGGCGTCGAACCGCACGATCGACGCCGTGAATCCACGGTGCTCGATCGACGGCCGATCGTGCTCGATGTCGGCCGCTCGCACGTGCCTCACCGCCATCAGCGTTCGTTCTCCTTCACGGGTCAGATGCGCTCAGCTGTCGGCTATCCCCTGGGACGCGCGGCCGGAACCGTGACGGGCGCCGGCTGACGACGACCCGGCATGTCCCGCGGGTCGAGCGTCGCGTCGGGACGTCGCGCTACGCGCGGTGCCCCTTCCGCCGGACGGCGGGGGTGTCCCGATGCCGTCCGTCGCGGTCGACCTCCCGCGTCCTTGCCCGCAGGCGTGCGATCGCCGGTCCGGCGTCGCGGACGTCGAAGAGGGAGTGAGCCATCGCGCGAGCCTACCGGCGGAGGCGCGGAGATGACGTCGCCGCCTGGGCTCCCTAAGGTCGAGGCATGGCTGGCGCCCCGATCGTCCTCGTTCCGGGATGGTGGTTGGGCGCCTGGGCCTGGGACGAGGTCGCCGCGTCGCTGCGGGCCGACGGTCATCACGTCACGGCGCTGACGCTTCCGGGACTCGATGCCGGCGACACCGACCGCTCGTCGGTCTCGCTCGAGGATCACGTCGACGCGATCGTCGGGGCGATCAGCGCGTTCGAGCGGCCCGCGGTCCTTGCGGTGCACAGCGGCGCCGCGGTCGCCGGGCACGCTGCGAGCGATCGGATGCCCGATGCGGTCGCGCACCTCGTGTACGTCGACACGGGGCCGCCGAGCGGCGCCCTCGATCCGGACTTCGACGCCGTCGAGAAGCCACCGCCGACGCGCGAGGAGCTCGAACGTGACGAGCCGGTCGACGGCCTCACCGACGAGCACTTCGAGCGGTTCGCGGCGCTCGCGGTTCCGCAGCCCGGCGGTCCGATCCGCGATGTGCCGATCCTCACGAACGACGCTCGCCGCGACGTTCCGAGCACCGTGATCGCGACCGGCTACACCTCGGAGGACTACCGGCAGGCGCTCGACGACGGTCAGTCGTGGCTGGCCGGGCTGGGTGAGCTCCGGAACCTCCACTGGGTGGATCTCCCGACGAGCCACTGGCCGATGTGGTCCCGGCCCGACGAGCTCGCTCGGATCATCGGCGACATCGCGGCGAGGTCGTAGCACGCGTCGACGGCGAACCGTGTCCTCGTGCGAGCGGGATCGGCCCGGGACACGTCGCAACCCGGCGTCTGCCGTCAGGCCGCCGGTTGGAACGACGCCTTCAGTTCCGCGGCCGCATCCGCGACGGCGCGTGCGTCGACGCCGTGCGTCAGACCGAGCTCGTCGAGCCGAGCGCACAGCGATTCCGTCGCGAGGTTGCCGGGCGCGCCCGGCGCGAAGGGGCAGCCGCCGGTGCCGCCGGCCGACGCGTCGAAGGTGCGGATCCCGAGCTCGAGCGCGACCTCCACGTTCGCGAGCGCGCGGCCGTACGTGTCGTGCAGGTGGAGCGCGATCCGGTCCGGCGGGAGATGCTCGAGGAGCGCGCCGACGACGCGCCGCACGTCGACGGGATGCGCGACGCCGATCGTGTCGCCGATCGAGATCTCGTCGCATCCGAGCTCGGCGAGCGCGACCGACACCTCGACGACGCGCTCCGTCGGAACCTCCCCCTCGTACGGGCACGCGAACGCGGTCGAGACGTAGCCGCGGCGCCACCAGCCCCGTTCGGCGGCTCGGTGCAGGACCGGCGCGAACGCGTCGAGCGAGGCGGCGATCGTCATGCCGATGTTCCGCTGGGTGAAGGTCTCCGAGGCCGCCGTGAAGACCGCGACCGCGTCGGCGCCCGCGGCCTCGGCTCGCTCCACGCCGCGGAGGTTCGGAACGAGCACGGGATACCGGACGCCGAGCTTCCGACGCACGCGCGCCAGCACCTCGTCGGCGTCGGCGAGCTGCGGAACGGCCCGCGGCGACACGAACGACGTGGCCTCGACGACCGGAAGACCTGCGTCGGCGAGCGCCTCGATGAACCGGACCTTCGCGTCGGTCGGCACGACCGCGTGCTCGTTCTGCAGACCGTCACGCGGGCCGACCTCGACGATGCGGACCTCGCCCGTGCGATCCGCGACCGTGCGATCCGCGACCGGCCGATCCGCGGCCGCGTCGGTGCCGAGGTCGCCGGTCCTGCCGTCGCCCGACCCGCCGTCGCCGGTCACGGCTCGCGAACCTCGATCAGGACGTCGCCCGCCGCGACGACGTCGCCGGGCCGCACCCGGACCGCGGTCACGGTGCCGTCGTTCGGGCTCCGGACCTGCAGCTGCATCTTCATCGCCTCCAGCACCACGACGACGTCCCCCGCGGCGACCTGATCTCCTTCGGCCGTAGCCACCTCCAGGACGCTCGCCGGCATGGGCGCGGTGAGCGATCCGCCCGGCGCCGCGAGCGCGACGGGCTCGAGGTCGTCGTCGTGGATACGGTAGGCCCATCCTCGGAACTGCGCCCAGCCGCCGGCGACGGCGACGCCGTCGGGGCTCGACGCTCGGTCGGCGAAGGCGTGCCACGGGTCCGAGGGATCGGCCGTCGAGCGCGCGCCCTCGGGGAGCGACGGTGGCTCCGGTCGCCAGACCTCCTCGACCCAGCTCGTGTCCGCGTGCGCTCCGCGGACGTCGGGGTGTTGCAGCGCGTCGATCAGGAACCCGAGGTTGGTGACGACGCCCACGATCTCGACGGCTCCGAGCGCGGCGACGAGCTTCGCGAGGGCGCGATCGCGATCGGGGGCGTGCGCGATGACCTTCGCGAGCAGGGGGTCGTACGACGCCGTCACGGCGTCGCGTTCGCGCAGCGCCGTGTCGATGCGGACCCCCGGCCAGTGCGGGAGCCGCAGCCGTTCGACGCGTCCGTTCCCGACGGGCAGGAACCCGTTCGCCGGGTCTTCCGCGTAGACACGGGCCTCGATCGCGTGGCCGCGGAGCTCGACGTCGGTCTGCCGCACGTCGAGCGGCTCACCGCGAGCGATCGCGATCTGCGCGTGCACGAGGTCGACCCCGGCGATGGCCTCGGTCACCGGATGCTCGACCTGGAGCCGGGCGTTCATCTCCAGGAACCGGAACGTCCCGTCGCGCAGGAGCAGGAACTCGGCGGTCCCGGCGCCGACGTAGCCGGCCTCGAGCGCCACGGCGACCGCCGCGTCGCCGAGCTCGCTCCTGAGCGACGCGTCGACCGCGGGTGACGGCGACTCCTCGACGACCTTCTGGTGCCGCCGCTGCAGCGAGCAGTCTCGCTCGCCGAGGTGGATGCCGGCGCCGTGCGCGTCGACGAGGATCTGCACCTCGACGTGGCGCACGTCGGAGAGCCGTCGCTCGAGGAACACGCGGTCGTCGCCGAACGCGGCCGCCGCTTCGGCCCGCGCGGCTTCGAGCGCCGCACCGACGTCGCCAGGAGCGTCGACGGCGCGCATCCCTCGGCCGCCACCGCCCGCGGCCGCCTTCACGAGGATCGGCGGGCCGAGCCGGCGGGCGGCGTCGATCAGCGACGCGTCGTCGCCCGTCGCGCCTTCGACCGTCGGAACGCCCGCTCGCTCGGCGATCGCTCGCCCCTCGATCTTGTCGCCGAGCAGCCGCATCGCCGACGGTGGAGGTCCGATCCAGGTCAGGCCGGCCGCGACGACGGCGTCGGCGAAGGATGCGTCCTCCGAGAGGAAGCCGTAGCCCGGATGCACCGCGTCGATCCGAGCGCCGACCCCGGCCACGACGATCGCGCCGGCGTCGAGGTACGACGGAACCCGCACGACGTCGTCGGCCATCGCGGCCGGCGCTCCGCCCGCGTCGTCGGAGGTACACGCCGCGATCGCCTCGATCCCGAGCTCCCGGCACGCGCGGATCACGCGCACGGCGATCTCGCCGCGGTTCGCGATCAGGAGTCGACGGACCACGACGGCTCCCGCTTCTCGAGGAACGCGGTCACGCCTTCGCGACCTTCTGGGCCCACGCGCGCGGCCGCGATCCATCGCGGAAGGTCGTCGAGCGCGAGCGATGCGGTCGACGCGCGGATCAGCCGCTTCGACGCCGCGACCGCGGCGGGCCCGGCGGCGAGCACCGAGCGGAGCGTCTCCCGTACGGCGACGTCGAGGTCGTCGTCCGTCACCACGCGATGCACGAGGCCGAGCCGGAGCGCCTCGCTCGCGTCGAACCGCCGACCCGTCACGAAGAGCTCCCGCGTGGCGCCCGGACCGAGCGCCCGCAGCACGTACGGAGCGACCGTCGCCGGGAGCAGGCCGAGCTTGATCTCCGAGAACGCGAACCTCGCGCCCTCGGCCGCGATCGCGACGTCGGCGCATGCGACCAGCCCCGCACCGCCGCCGAACGCCGAGCCGTGCACCCGCGCGATCACCGCCTTCGGGCACGTGTCCACCGCCTCGAACGCGGCGGCCATCCGCTCGGCGTCGGCGACGTTCTCATCCTCCGAGAGGTCCCGGGCCGCGGCCATCATCCCGATGTCGGCGCCGGCGCAGAACGCCGGGCCGTCCCCGGCGAGCACGACCGCGCGGACGGCGTCGTCCTCGGCGAGCGACCTGAACGCGTCCCCGAGCGCCTCGAGCGTCGGCGGGTCGAGCGCGTTCCGCTTCTCGGGGCGCGACAGGGTGACGGTCGCCACGGCGCCGTCGCGGACCACGCGGAGCTCGCTCACATCCGGAAGACCCCGAACCTCGTGGCGGGCGTCGGCGCCCACGAGGCGGCGTCGAGCCCGAGGGCGAGCACCTTGCGGGTGTCGAGCGGGTCGATCACGCCGTCATCCCACAGGCGCGCGGTGGAGTGGTACGGACCACCCTCACGCTCGTAGCGCTCGATCGTGTCGACCTCGCGGATCGGATCGCCGCCGACCGCGGCGAGGACCTTCGCCGCCTGGGTGCCGCCCATCACCGAGATCCGCGCGTTCGGCCACATCCAGAGCTGGCGTGGGCCGTACGCGCGTCCGCACATCGCGTAGTTCCCAGCGCCGAACGAGCCGCCGACGATCACCGTGAACTTCGGCACCTCGGCGCACGCGACGGCCGTAACGAGCTTCGCCCCGTCCTTCGCGATGCCGCCCGCCTCGTACTCCTTGCCGACCATGAACCCGGTGATGTTCTGCAGGAACACGAGCGGCACACCTCGAGTCGCCGCCAGTTCGACGAAGTGGGCTCCCTTCAGCGCCGACTCCGAGAACAGGATCCCGTTGTTCGCGAGGATCGCGACGGGGTGACCGAAGATCCGCGCGAACCCGCACACGAGGGTGTCGCCGTAGAGGTCTTTGAACCCGTGGAACACCGAACCGTCGACGATCCGGGCGATCACCTCGCGGATGTCGAAGGGCTCGTGCAGGTCCTGCGGGACCAGCGCGTACAGGTCCCGCGGATCGACGGCCGGATCGACCGGATCGGTCACCTCCCACGCTCGCGACGTCGGCCGCGGCACGTTCGCGACGATCTCGCGCACGATCCGGAGCGCGTGGTCGTCGTCACGGGCTTCGTGATCGGCGACACCGCTCACGCGCGCGTGCACGTCGGCGCCGCCCAGATCCTCCGCGGTGACGTCCTCACCCGTGGCCGCCTTCACGAGCGGAGGTCCGCCGAGGAAGATCGTTCCGGTGCCGCGCACGATCACGGTCTCGTCCGACATCGCCGGCACGTAGGCGCCGCCGGCGGTGCACGATCCCATGACGGCGGCGATCTGCGGGATGCCGGCCGCCGACATCCGCGCCTGGTTGAAGAAGATCCGTCCGAAGTGGTCGCGGTCGGGGAACACCTCGGCCTGCAGGGGCAGGAACGCGCCGCCCGAGTCGACGAGGTAGATGCACGGCAACCGGTTCTCGTACGCGATCTCCTGGGCACGGAGGTGCTTCTTCACGGTGAGAGGGAAATAGGTGCCGCCCTTGACCGTCGCATCGTTCGCGACGACGACGCACGGCCGACCGTGGATCGGGCCGATCCCCGTCACGATGCCGGCGGCCGGCGCCGCGCCGTCGTACATGTCGTCGGCCGCGAGCGGCGAGAGCTCGAGGAACGTGGCGCCGGGGTCGATCAGTCGGGCGATGCGCTCGCGGGCGGGGAGCTTGCCGCGGGCCCGGTGCTTCTGCGCCGCCTCGTCACCACCGCCGGCCGCCGCTCGCTCGATGCGCTTCCGGAGGTCGTCGACGAGTTCCCGCATCCGCTCGGCGTTGGCATGGGAACCCTCCGACCGGATGTCGACGTGGGTCGTCAGGCGCGGCATGCTCCTCCAGCGCGGCTCGTGAGCGTCGCGAGCACCTTACTGTGGGGCGCGCGCCGGGGCGCGAGGTCGGCGTAGGGTGGACCGCAGGATGCTCGAGGCGGCGGCGACGGGCGCGGGCTCGATCTCGATCGAGGAGCTCCGTGCGGCGATCCGCACGTTCGCCGACCGTGAGCTCGCGCCGCAGGCCGCCGAGATCGACGAGCTCGATCGCTTCCCGCGATCGCTCTGGCCCGAGCTGGGGACGCTCGGCGTCCTCGGGCCGACGGTTCCCGACGCCGACGGCGGCGCCGGTCTCGGCTTCCTCGCCCACCTCGTCATCGTCGAGGAGCTGTCGCGCGCCTCGGCGTCGATCGGCATGTCGTACGCCGCCCACTCCAACCTGTGCGTGCACAACCTCTGGCGACACGCGACGCCGGCGCAACGCGCACGGTGGCTCCCGAAGCTCTTGTCGGGCGAGCACGTGGGCGCGCTCGCGATGAGCGAGCCGGGTGCGGGCTCCGACGTGCTGGGGTCGATGTCCTGCCGCGCCGATCGGGTGGAGGGTGGCTGGCGCGCGAACGGCTCGAAGATGTGGATCACGAACGGACCCGAGGCCGACGTGGTCGTCGTCTACATGCGCACCGACGACGCGGGAGGCGCGTCGCCGATCACCGCGTTCGTCGTCGAGCGCGGCATGGACGGCTTCTCGGCGCCGCAGAAGCTCGACAAGCTCGGGATGCGCGGGTCGCCGACATCCGAGCTGCTGTTCGACGACTGTTTCATCCCGGACGACCACGTGCTCGGCGACGTCGGCGGTGGGGTCCGGATCTTGATGTCCGGACTGGACACCGAACGGCTCGTCCTGTGCGGCGGCCCGATCGGGATCATGCAAGCCGGTCTGGATCTGGTGCTGCCGTACGTCCGGGAGCGTCGACAGTTCGGCGTCCCGATCGGCTCGTTCCAACTGATGCAGGGCAAGGTCGCCGACATGTTCGTGGCGCTCGGGTCCGCACGGGGCTTCGCGTACCGGGTCGCCGCGCAGGCCGACGCCGAGCCCGATGCCCGTCGTTCGGCCGACGCCGCGGCCGCGCTGCTCCACGCCTCCGAACGCGCCGTCGACGTCGCGCTCGAGACGATCCAGGCGCTCGGAGGCGCCGGGTACCTCAACGAGAGCGCCGCCGGGCGGCTGCTGCGGGATGCGAAGCTCTACACGATCGGTGCGGGGACGAACGAGATCCGTCGGATGGTCATCGGGCGAGAACTGATCGGTCGGCTGGACTGACGGGCGCTCGGTGAGCGAGCCGGCCGCTCGGCCGGGGCAACGGCTGCGCGCGGATGTCCCGGTCAGACGGCGGTCGTGTCGTCCGTGGCGATCGCGTCAGCGTCGCCGTGGGGGGCAGCGGCCGTCTCGACGCCGAGCCGACGGAGGAGCGTGAGCACGCCGAACGCGAGCGCGAGCGTGCCCACCGCGCTGATCACCGCGGATACCCGAAGCCCTCGGAGGAACGCTTCCCGCGCCGCGTCGACCAGCGTCGACCCGACGCGGTCCGGCAGTCTCGTCGCCACCTCGACGGCGCCGCCGAGGGTGTCACGCGACGCCTCGGCGGCGGCCGGAGACACGTCGGAGGGGACGCCGTTGCGCATCGCGCCCCGGTACAGCGCGATCCCGATGCTTCCGAAGAGCGCGATGCCGAGCGCCCCACCGAGCTCCGCTGCGGTCTCGGAGATGCCGGCCGCGGCGCCCGCCCGCTCCGCGGGCGCCGATCCGATGATCAGGTCGTTCGTGACGGTGAACACCGGTCCCATCCCGAGCGCGAACAGGACGGAGCCGGTGACGACGGTCGCGAGGCTCGTGACCTGGCCGAGCCCGATGAACAGCGAGAACCCGACGGCCGCGGCGACGAGACCGACCGCCATCAGCGTCGACGCCCGGACCGAACGCGCGAGCTTCGGCGTCACCATCGAGCCGACCACGAACGCGAGGGACCACGGAAGCGTCCACAGGCCGGCCTCGAGCGGCGACATCCCGCGCACGAGCTGGAGGTATTGCGGGATGAACAGGAAGCCGCCGAACACGATGAGGATGCCGAGACCGTAGGTCGCGAGCGACGCGCTGAACGCCGGGATCCGGAACAACCGCAGGTCGATCAGCGGGTCGTCGAGCCTCCGCTGTCGACGCGCGAACACGAACGCGAAGGCGATCGCCGCGACGATCGACGCGACGGCGACAGGCCCGATGCCATCCTGGGCGATCTCCTTGGATCCGAAGATGAGGCTGAGGACGGCCGCGAGCGAGAGCACGGCGCTCGGAACGTCGGCGCGGCCCGCGTCGGGGTCCCGGTACTCGGGCAACAGGCGCGGGCCGAGCACGAGCAGCAGCGCCATGACCGGCACCGCGACGAGGAACGCGGCGCCCCACCAGAAGAACTCGAGGATCGCGCCACCCAGGAGCGGTCCGATCGCGCCGCCGACGGAGAAGCTCGTGATCCAGACCGCGACCGCCGTGGTGCGCTCCCTGGGGTCGAGGAACATGTTCCGGATCAGTGACAGCGTCGACGGAGCCAGCGTCGCGCCGGCGATCCCGAGCAGCGCCCGCGTCGCGATGAGCATCTCCGCGCTCGAGGAGAGCGCGGCGAGGACCGACGCGGCGCCGAACGCCGCCGCACCGGTGAGCAGCAGTCGCCGGCGGCCGATCCGGTCCCCGAGCGACCCCATCGTGATCAGCGATCCGGCGACCATGCATCCGTAGAGGTCGATGATCCAGAGCAGCTGGGTGCTCGTCGGTCGGAGGTCGCGGCTGATCGACGGCACGGCGAGGTGGAGGATCGTGAGGTCCATCACGTACAGCACGCACGCGAGCGCGATCACCCCGAGGCCGACCCACTCCCGGCGCGTCGCTTTCGGATGGACCGTGTCCATGGCTCCCTGACTCTCCCGCGCCGCTGACCGTTTCCCGTTCCGACGCCCGCACGTCGGCGAACTCATCGGTCAACGGATCCGTCGTTCCCCGCTCTCGGCGTGAGGCGCTATCCGCTGTCGTGCCAACCGGCGAGACGCAAGATCTCATCCGCGGTCTCCGACGCCGGTCGGTCGTTGCGCACGACGAAGTCGGCATCCGACGCGGACGACGAGGCGACCTGGCGTTCCGCCTCCCGCAGATCCTCGGCGCGAGCGGTCGTGGCGCCGGTCGTCAGGCGCCGCACGATCTCTGCCCAGGGAACGTCGAGGGCGACGACCGCGAGCGGAACCCCCAACGTCGATCGGATGGCGCCGACCACGTCGGCCCTGACGTGACCCGCCAGCACGAATTCCTCGATGCCCACCCGTCGGTCGTTCCGGACCACCGCCTCGAGGTTCGCGAGCAGCAAGGCGGGATCGTCGTGCACGTCGACATCAGGAGGATCCGCCCACATCAGATAGTCGAGATCGAGGAGCGCGTACGGGCGACCCGCGCGCTCGAGGACGGTCGCCGCTTCCGCTGCGACCGTCGACTTGCCGGAGCCGTACGCCCCGGTGATCAGGATCGCTCGTCCAGCGACGCGTCCCATACGGGCTCAGCATCGCAGCCCAACGCGCGCGACGACGTCCCGTCGCGCCAGCGGAGAGAGCGGAGATGCGGGGCGACGACGACCGAGCCGCGTGGGCGCCTCAGCGGCCTGGAGCGCTCAGCTGCGACGCTGCTTGAGCACCTCGTACCAGCCGTCTTCGTACGCGCCGCCGTTGTCCTGTTGCGCGTTCGACGGCTCGTCGCCGGACTCCGTTGCGTCGGGCGTCGCGTTCCCGTCCGACGCGACCTCGGCGTGATCCTCCGACGCGTGCGGTTCGTCTCCGTGACCGTCCGCGGCGTCGTCATCCGCGTCCGCATCCGCGGCCGCGGCCTGCGGCTTCGCGCCGAGGACCCATCCGTCGCTGACGGGCGGGACCGTCGTCGACGCGTCGGCGTCGTCCGGCGTCGTCGCCTCCGTCGTCGCCTCCGTCGTCGCCGCGATCTCCGATGCCGGGTCGCCGGTCATCCGACCTTTGATGCCCTGGAGGTACCGCTCGCGCTCCTCGAGGTCCTTGAGACGGCTCTCGAGCTCGGTCCGTTCCGCCGCGGACGTCTCGAGCGACGCATCGACGGACGCCGTCACCTCCTGACGGAGACGAGCCACCTGTTCGGCGTGGACGCGCCGGAGTTCCTCGGTGGCGCGGAGCTCACGCTCGGCGGCGTCGAACTGATCGACGAGCGCGCGGAGGGCGTCTCCGCCGTCTTCGGCCTGGGCCGACCCGTCGTCGCCGCTGCTGCCGTGCTGTGCGTTGCCCTGAGCATCCATGTGCCTACCCCTTCCGTGGTGGGCGTCGACCTGAGGGGCATCGGCATCCGGGGGATGCTCTTGAGTGGTTCCCTCGGAGGCCGCAAGACCGTTGCGCCCCAGGAGCGCGGGGGACGATGCCGGGGGGATGGCGAGGATCGAGGGCTCAGCCGGCGCGGTCGCCGGGCGGGCGCAGCCACTTGAGCGATCCGATGGCGGGCGGTGATGCGCCTTCTCCGCGCTGATCCGGCCGCGGTTCGTCGGGCGGGGAGGCTGCCGATGCCTCTCCGTCGTGGGCGTTCTCGCCGCGCGGGTCCGACGCCGCCTCCTCCAGCGTGGCGATCTCGCGCTCGACCCACGCCAGCGAGCCGAGGACGGGCTGGATCGCTGCGCCGATCGCGATCTCGACGCCGTCGATCATCTCGCGCGCGTCTCGGACGGCGCGGTCGACCCCGGCGTTCGCCCGGAGGAGATCGCGCGTCCGGGTCTCGATCTTCTCGAGATCGGCGGTGAGGTCCTGTCGACGTCGTTCCAGCGCGTCGACCTCCGCGGAGAGGCGCTCCCGGCCTTCACGGAGGATGCGATCCATCGCCTGCTCCGCCATCTCGAAGGCCGCGGCGATCTGATCCGTGGCGGCCGGGATCGGCGCCGGCGAGCCGCCGGGCGGGCTCCACGCGCCCGTCGTCGATGCTGCGCCTTCCGACGTCTCCGCCGTCGCCTCGTGCCGCTCGAGCTCCGCGCGGGCCGCGACGAGCTCACCCCGGACGTCCGCCAGCTCGTTGCGGACGCGGGCGAGCTCGTCGTCGAGACGACCCGCGCGGCCGGCGTCGGAGGCGCGCGCTTCGGCGGCGCTGCGCGCTTCGGCGCGCGCCACCTCGAGGTCGGCGCGGAGGTCCGCGAGCTCGTGGGCGACCTGGGCCGCGGCCGCGTCGGAGGCCGTGGCGCGGGCGGTCGCCTCCTCGGCGCGCCGGGACGCGTCGCGGGCGGCCTGCGCGTCGGCGTCGGCGCGCCTCGCCAGTTCCGCGACGCGCTCGTCGGTCTCGGTCTTCGCCCGCTCCGCGTCTCGGAGCCGATCCTCGAGGGTGGACGTGCTCCGTGCGAGCTCCTGCACGTGCGCCTCTGCGGCCTGAAGCTGCTCGGCTGCGTTCGCGGCAGCGGTCTTCTCCGCCTCGAGTTGCTCGACCAGGCGGCCGAGGTGCTCCCGGAGGTCATCCGCCTCGCTTCGCGAGCGGTCGAGCTCCGACGACGTCGCCTGCTGCGACAGTGACAGGTCGTTCCGCTCGACGAGGAGCCGGTGGTACTTCTCGTTCAGCTCCTCGATCGCCGCTTCCACGGACGATCTCCGATACCCGAGGACGCCACGCTTCAGCTGAGGCACCTCGAGTGCCATCCCGCCTCCCTCCGTGGACCGACGGGTTGGATGGTCGCATCGCCGATCGCCGGTTGCAAAGACCTGCGCGGGTCCCGAGCATGGCGCGGGGTCCGCAAGGCTTAGGTCTTCGGCACGGCGTCGAAGCCCGTAGGCCGATGCGTGGACGTGGCATCTGGCGCAGGCTGCACACGGACCGTTTCTGATGGTATCCACGACGCGGGCGTCCTCGGGTTCCGAGAAAGGGAGTGGTATGTCGACGCAGGGTCTCCGGCTGAAGCGCGCGCTGTTCGGCTTGAGCCGAGCCTCCGTCGAGGAGGCGCTCGCCGGATCGGAACGCCGGTGCCTCGACGCGGAGCACGATGCGGCGCTGCTGCGGTCGAAGCTCCAGGAGAAGACCGACGAGGTGGAGCGCGCGTGGGCCGACCTCGCGGACGCGCTCGAGCAGTTGGCGGCCGAGAAGGATCGCTCCGCCGACCTCGTCGCGCAACTCCAGGCGGCCGACGTGATCTCGATGCAACCCGAGGAGGACCTGCCGGGCGTGTCGATCGCCGTCGAGGACGTCGCATCGGCGCTCGAGGTGGCGGAGCGGACGATGGACCGGATCGTCGCCGACGCCCGGCGCAGGCTGACCGACGAGATCGCCGAGCTGGAGCGGCGACGCACGGAACTCCGCGATCACGTCGAGACGCTCGAGGCGTTCACCGATGCGGTGACGGGAGCAGCCGGCCGCATCGCGGTCGCGATGCGTGAGACCCGCGAGACGATCGCCGGGATGGAAGCGCGCGTCGAGACCGCGGTCGAGCCGCTCCGCGGCTCGCTGGACGGACTCAGCGACGCTCTTTCCGCGCTCGACGATGCGGCGAACGCCGCCGTGCGGGGCCCGGAGGCGGCGTCGTCGGAGGATCGATCGGCCCGCTGACGGCTCGGCGTCAGGCGCGCACGCCGACGAGGTACCACGTCTCCGTCGCGCCCTGACCTTTGACGTCGATCGTGCCGCGCCGACGGCACTCGAACTCGTCTTTCAGCAGCTCGTACGTCGGGCGCGCGATCTGGATCTCGCCCGGCGTTCCCTGCGCCTCCATCCTGCTGGCCGTGTTCACGGCGTCGCCCCACAGGTCGTACAGGAAGCGCTTCGTGCCGATCACGCCGGCGACCACCGGCCCGGAGTTGATGCCGATCCTCAGTTCGAGACCCAGGCGGCCGGCGACCGTGGACGTCGCGACGGCGTCGCGCATGTCGAGGGCGAGCCGTGCGGCTCTCCGAGCGTGATCGGCGGAGGGGTCGGGGACACCGGCAGCCGCCATGTAGCAGTCGCCGATCGTCTTGATCTTCTCGAGCCCGTGCCGCTCGACGAGCGTGTCGAAGTGCGAGAAGAGCTGATCGAGGATCCCGACGACCTCGGCGGGCGGCAGCCGCCGCGCGAGCGGCGTGAAGTCGACGACATCGGCGAAGAGGATCGAGGCGGCGTCGAAGTCTTCCGCGATCGTGCGGGTGGCTGCCTTGAGCCGCTCGGCGATCGACGCCGGCAGGACGTTCGCGAGGAGCGCGTCCGAGCGTTGCTGCTCGAGCCGGAGCGCGCGGAGCGCCTCGTTCCGCTGGTTCGCGAACGAGGCGAGGACCGTGAACGCGACGCCGCCCGCGCCGATCACGTTGAGCGCGAGCATCGTGGTCGTGAAGGCGCGGGGCACGTCGGCGTCGGCGAAGGCGATCTCGCCGATCACGCCGAGGACGACGAACGCGGCGACGAACCCGGCGAACCAGCGGACCGCTTCGCGGACCTTAAGGAACACGAGGGCTCCGAGCGGCGCCAGGATCCCCCACACTCCCACGCCTCCGGACGGCAGGAACCCGCCGGCCAGCATCTGCCCCGTCGTCGTCGTGAGCAGGACGTCGAGGAGCTGCACGACGAGGAGGAACCGGAAGTTCCCCGTTCGCGCGAAGACCAGCAACGATCCGACCGAGACGGCGAGGTAGACGAACGGGATGATCCCGACCCGCGAGCCGAACCACAGGTAGAGGGTTCCCCAGACGGCCGAGACCGGCAGGATCAGGACGGCGAGCAGGACCAGCAGCGCCTTGTTCTGGCGGAGGTTCGCGTCGTCGGTCGCGTCCGCGCCGATCGCCGCGAACCGTGCGGCGGCGATCGCCGACAGGCCGCCGCGCGGCCGTGCCCCGCCGTCCGATGCGTCCACCGCCGCATCTTCGTGTCTCGCCGTCGAGCGCCGCAAACCGTGGCGCGGGCCCGCTACCGCGGGAGCCGCGGGCGGCGCAGGGGAGAGCCGCGGACCCCGAGGTCCGCGATCGCGAGGAACTCCTCGCCGACGCAGGCGGCCGCGACGAGGCCGAGGTCCTGCCCACAGAACGCGATGTTGGTCGGCGCGTTCAGATGGACGGCCTCCCAGTCTTCGACGACGGTCACGACGGTGCCGTTGGGCGCGATCCGGTCGATGCGGTCGGGGGTGTAGTGCGCGACGTAACAGTTGCCGTCGACGTCGTACGCGACACCGTCGGGAACGGTGTGGAAGAGCTCCGCGAGCACGACCGGCGTCCCCGCGGAACCATCGGCTTCGATCGGGATCCGCCACACACGCCCGCCCTCGAAGTCGTGGGGATGCGACTGCGCCACGACCACGGCATCGCCTTCGGGTGTGAGCGTGATCCCGTTCGGGTATCCGCCGATGTCGGTCGTCCAGACGGTCGTCGCGCCGCCCGGCGCGACGCGGAAGATCGCGGGATTCTCCGATCCGGTCACGTACATCGTGCCGTCGTCCGCGAAGACGGGTGAGTTCGGGTCGTCGACCGCGAGTTCCGGTGCTCCCTCGGTGTAGACCTCGACGTCGCCGGTGGACGGGTCGACACGGACGACCTGGCCGCGATGCCAGTCGCACGCGTACACGGATCCGTCGCCGTCGACCGCCATCCCGAGGACGCTGCCGCCGGTGTTCGCGACCTCGGTGATCAGGCCGTCGAGCGTGACGGCGTAGATCTGGCCGCCCTCGCCGCCGCAGTAGATCCGAGCCGTCACGGGATCCCAGCAGAGCGCCTCGGGATGCTGGAGCGGTCGCGCGAGTTCGCGGAACACGCTGCGCTCGAACAACGGTGGGGTCGGATACGCCTCCAAGGCGCGGGACGGTATCGAAGATTGTTGACGGTCGACAATCTCGCCGGTACGGTCCGTCGCCTGAGCTCTCGCCGCCGGTTCGACGCGATCGTGGTGGGCGGAGGCCACAACGGCCTCGTCGCCGCCTTCGACCTCGCGTCGGCGGGGCTCTCCACGATCGTCCTCGAGCGGCGCCCGTTCGTCGGTGGCGCGTGCGTCACCGAGGAGTTCGCGCCGGGGTTCCGCGCGTCGTCGGGCGCGTACGTGCTGTCGATGCTCCGCCGCTCGATCTGGCGCGACATGCGTCTCGTCGAGCGTGGCATCCGGGTCGATCCGGCGGGTCCGACGCTCAACGTGTATCCCGACGCAGCGCACCTCTGGCTCGACGACGACCTCGACCGCACGGTCGAGGACGTCAAGCGCCTGTCGCCGGCCGACGCCGCGGCGTTCCCGCGGTTCGAGCGCGACCTCGCCGCCGTCGGACGCGCCGTCACGCCCGTGTTCGAACGGACGCCGCCGAGCGTGGCGCCACGGTCCGTGCACGAGTTCCTCGAGCTGGCGGCGTACGGCCGTCTCGCGCTCGCCCACCGCAAGGTGCTCGCGGACGCCGCGTTCGTCTTCACGGCGTCGATGACGCAGTTCCTCGACGAGTACTTCTCGTCGCCGCACGTCGCAGCGGCGCTCGGCTGGCACGCCGTGAACGACAGCGTCTCGGGACCGAGCTCCCCCGGCACGGCGTACGTCCTCCTGCACGACCACGCGAGCGAGGATGCGGAAGGCGGCGTGCGGCAGTGGGGGTTCGTGCGCGGCGGGATCGGTCGCGTCACCGAGGCGATGGCCGACGCGGTGCGCGAGCGCGGCGGTGAGATCCGGACCGACGCGGAGGTCGACGCGATCGTGACGAACGGCGACGCCGTCGCCGGCGTCCGCCTCGCCTCCGGCGAAGAGCTCCAGGCACCGATCGTGGTGTCGAACGCCGATCCGAAGCGCACGTTCCTGAGCCTCTGCGCCGACGCGCCCCTACCGTCGGAGTTCGTCGATCGCATCCAGGCGTACCGATGCGAAGGCACGAGCATCAAGATCAACCTCGCGCTGTCGTCGCTTCCCGCCGTCGCGGGTCAACCCGCCGGCACGGGTCCGCAGCCGTACCACTACGGGATCATGGAGGTGAGTCCCTTCCTCGCCGATCTCGATCGCCACCAGGCGGACGCGCGGTCGGGCGTGGCGGCCGATCCCGCGCACATCGAGATCTGCTTCCCGACGGTGCACGATCCGTCGCTCGCGCCCGACGGCAAGCACGTCGCGACGATCGACGTGAACTCCCAGCCCTACTCGCTCACGGACGGTGGATGGGACGCCGTCCGCGAGGATCGAGCCGATCGCGCGATCGCCCAGCTCGAGGCGTACTTCCCGGGTCTGTCCGGCATGATCGAGCACCGGCAGGTCCTGACGCCGCTCGACCTCGAACGTCAGCTCGGCCTGACGGGCGGGCACGCGTTGCACGGCGAGATGTCGGCCGAGCAGCTGTTCCTCCTCCGACCCGTTCGCGGATGGGGGCGGTACCGCACTCCGCTCAGAGGTCTGTACCTGTGCGGTGCCGGCACCCATCCGGGTGGCGGCGTCACGGGGGCGAACGGTCGGAACGCCGCCCGCGAGATCGTGCGGGACGCGGGACGCTCGCGCAGGCGCGCTTCCCGCTGAACGGTCAGTCCGGCAGATCGACGAGCGTCGGCGTCATCGGCACGAACGATCGAGCGCCGCGGCGCTGTTTCGGGACGACCTCGTTGCAGAAGATCCAGTCGCGACGATCGAGCGGCGTCAGGCCATCGACCGTCATCAGGAGCTGCCGGGGCGCGTCGCCCTCGTCGTCGTCATCGTCCGCCTCGTCGTCCGCCGTATCGGTGGAAGGTTCGCGCACGGTCGAGGCGGTCGGTTCGACATCGGGACCGGCAGCGGCGGTCGCGCGCGACGCTCGCTCGTTCCGCCAGGACGGCGGGAGACCCCGGACGTCGTCGAGATCGGCGTCCGCGTCACGCTCGGTCCACCCGACGAGCGTCGCCCTCCACGTCGCGGCCGGCCCGGCGATCCCGTCGTCGTCGAGGGTCACGAGGTACACGGCGCATCCGCTCGGGGTCCGCGCGAGGTCGCCGGACCGGCCGAGCGGGAGCACCACGTCGGCCACGCCGCTCGCGGCGGCGCTGCGGAGGTGCCGCTCCGGCATCGCGACGAAGAGGGCTCGGTCGTCCATGGCTCCTCGATCTCGGTTCGGTGGTCGGTGCGAGGATGCTACGCGTCCCTCAGCTTGACCGTTCGTGTCGTCGACCGTAGATTGTCGACCGTTCACCGCCCGGGATGCCTCGGCGTCGAGGCACGCGATCCGGGCCGAGGAGGGGTGGGGGATGGACGGAACGATGGATCCGCGGCCGACCGAGACGGACCTCGAGCTCGAGATCGGAGGCGAACGGAGCGACGGCGCAGCCGGTCGCCGGGGCGAGGTGAGCCGCCGCCGGTTCATCAGGATGGGCGTGCTCGGCACGGCCATGGCGAGCGTCGGATTGCTCGATCGGGATCGGCAGGCCGCTGCCGACCTGTTGGGATCGAGCCTTCGCTACGCGGTTCCGAACGGCGCCACCGGCCTCGCGCAGGCCGGGCCCGAGCTCGCGCTCCCGCCGGGCTTCACCTACACGACGTTCGGACGGTACGGCTCCGCGATGTCCGACGGCTTCATCACGCCGCCGATCCACGACGGCATGGCCGCGTTCGCCGGCGAGGGCGGGATGATCCGCATCGTCCGGAACCACGAGCTCGGCGAGGGCAACGACGTTCCGGCCGGCACGGTCATCGGCGACCCCGCGACGGCGTGGGACCGTCGTGCTCCAGGTGGGACGACGACGCTGGTGTTCGACCCGAACTCGGGCGAGCTCGTCGAGGATTTCATCAGCTTGAACGGCACCGACACGAACTGCGCGGGTGTTCCGACGCCCTGGGGAACGTGGCTCACGTGCGAGGAGACCGTCGCGGGCGTCGACTCCGGTCGTCGGATGCCGCACGGGTACGTCTTCGAGGTGAAGGCATCGGCGAACGCGGCGAAGCTGACGAAGCCGATCAAGGCGATGGGTCGGTTCCTGCACGAGGCAGGCGCGGTGGACCCCGATACCGGTGTCGTGTACCTCACCGAGGACGAAGGCCCCGATGGCTTCTACCGCTACGTCCCGGATGAGCCCGGCAAGCTCCGCGCGGGCGGCGTGCTGCAGATGCTCCGCGTGCGCGGTGAGGACCGGTACAACACGATCACCGGGCAGACGATCGGCGAGGTCCTCACGTGCGACTGGGTCACGATCGACGACCCGAACCCCCGGAACGCCGAAGACGACGCCTCGGCCGTCTTCAAGCAGGGACGGCGGAAGGGCGGCGCGAAGTTCCTCGGTGGCGAGGGGTGCACGTATCGCGACGGGTCGGCCGTGTTCGGCTCCAGCGACGGCGGTGACGCGGGCCTCGGGCAGGTCTGGCAGTACACGCCCACGAACAACGTGGGCGAGCTGAACGAGCGCGGAGAACTCGTGCTGCTCTACGAGTCGTCGGGCCGGCGCGACCTCGACGGGCCCGACAACATGACGACGAGCCCGAACGGGGCGATCGTGATCTGCGAGGACGGCAACCTCACGAACAACTTCGTGAAGGCGCTGCTCCCCGACGGCTCGTTGATCCACGTGGCCGAGAACCTCGTCGGCGTGCAGCGGCACTACCTCGACGCGTCGGGCAAGCTCTGGGACCCCACGGTGCCCGACGACGGCGCGTCGGCCGGCGACGGCATCGGCTACTCGGAGTTCGCGGGAGCGACCTTCAGTCCCGACGGTCAGTGGCTGTTCGTGAACATCCAGGTGCCCGGCATCACGTGCGCGATCACGGGCGACTGGGCGTCGCTCGGACTGTGACGCGGCCCGTAGGCTGACGCCGTCGAGCCGAGCTGAGCCGAGCCGGGCCGGGCGAGCCGAGCTGCCGAGGAGGCGCCGATCAACGGCGACGTTCCGAAGATCGTCGTTCCGCCGCCGGGACCACGGAGCGCCGCCCTGCTGGAGCGCGCCGACGCGGTGCTGTATCCGGCTCTCGCGCACGGCCTCGCGCCGTTCGTCGCCGAGCGCAAGGACGGGTGGACCGTCACCGACGTCGACGGCAACGTCTACCTCGACATGGTCTCGGCGTCGGCGTCGGTGCCGTTCGGAGCCGGCAGGGCCGACGTCACCGACGCGGCGGTCGATGCGCTCCGCCGGTACGGCAACGAGGACACGCACGGCCAGGCGAACGCGTTCGTGGTTCCGCTGGCGGAGGCGTTGTTGGCCGTCGCGCCGGCGAACCTCTCCCGCGTCGACATCTCGCTGAACGGCACCGAGGCCGTCGAGACGGCGGTGCGGTTCATGCGCCGAGCGACCGGGCGCCCGATCGTGCTCGGGTTCATGGGCGGCTACCACGGCGAGGCGGGCGTGGCCGGCGCGCTCGGCGCCGAGGCGTCGGAGCTGTCCCGTGGCTACCGCGCGCTGATGCCCGGGTTCGTGCACGTGCCGTACCCGAACCCGTACCGGACGCCGTTCACCGCGCGCCCCGGCGGCAGCGGCGACGGCACGATCGATTACATCCGCGATCACCTGCTGTTCCACGCCGTATCGCCCGACGAGGTCGCCGGCGTCGTGATCGAGCCGGTGATGGGCTCCGGCGGATGCGTCGCACCTCCGGACGCGTTCTGGCCCGCGCTCGTCGAGCTGTGCCGTGACCACGACTGGCTCCTCTGCGTCGACGAGGTGAAGTCCGGCTTCGGGAGGACGGGAAACCTGTTCGCGGTCGAGCGGTGGGGCGTCGAGCCCGACCTGATGGCGCTGGGCAAGGCGATGGGCGGCGGCGCGATGCCGATCGGCGCGGTCCTCGGATCCGAGCGCGCGATGGGCTTCGACGATCTCTCCACCGGCTCGACGTGGTCGTGGCTGCCGGCGGCGTGCGCCGCGGCGCTCGAGACGCTCGCCGTGTTCGAGCGCGAGCCCGTGCTCGAGAACGTGCGCGCGATCGAGGCCGCGGCGCTCGCGGCACTGTCGCCGCTCGTCGAGAGACACGCCTGCATCGGCGATCTGCGCGCCATCGGATGCTTCATCGCGCTCGAGTTCGTCCGCGACCGGGAGACGAAGGAGCGCGATCCCGACCTGACCGATCGCGTCGGGCGCGCGTGCCTCGCCCGCGGCCTCCTCGTCGACGCCAGCACCACGTCGTTGAACGTCCAGCCCTCGCTCGTGATGCCGCCGGAGCTGATGGAGGTCGCGGCGTCGATCCTCGATGAGGCGATCGTGGAAGCGGGGGGATCGGCGGCGTGAGGCAGATCGATCCGGAGACGTTCGACGAGCTCGCTGACGGACTGAACCATCCCGAGGGCGTCGCCTGGAACGCCGTCGACGACCACGTGTACGCCGGCGGTGAGGGCGGCGAGCTGTATCGGGTCTCCCTTGACGGTGAGGTCGACGAGCTCGCGACGACGGGCGGGTCGATGCTCGGTCTGGCGGTCGACGGGCGCGGTCGCGTGTACGCCTGCGACGAGGGCAACGGCGAGATCGTGCAGCTCGACCCCTCGACCGGCGCGGTGAAGGTGTACGCGCGCGGGCCGGGCGATGGGGCCCTCGACACGCCCAACGCGCTCGCCTTCGATCTGGCCGGGTTCCTCTACGTGACGTGCTCGGGCGAAGGCGGCGACCCGATGATCGTGCGGATCTCGCCCGGCGGGGATGACGTTGTCACGTGGTCCCGCGACGTTCCCGGCTATCCGAACGGCGTCGCGGTCGACCCAGCCGGCGACGCGCTGGTCGTCGTCGAGGCTTACGCGCAGCGGCTCGTCCGTCTCGCGATCGGGAGCGACGGCTCGGCCGGTCCGCCGTCCGTGATCGCGGAGCTCCCGCAGACCGATCCCGACGGGGTCGCGCTCGACGATGCAGGAGGCATGTGGGTCACGCTCTACCGTCCCGACGGGCTCGTCCGCGTCGTGGACGGCGAGGTCGACGTCGTCGTCGACGACCGGCTCGCGCACACGTTCGACGCGCCGACGAACCTCGCGTGGGTCGGGCCGACACTCGATCGCGCGGTCGTGGCCAACGTGGGCGACCGCTTCCTGTCGATCGGGGACCTCGGCGTCCAGGGAGCGGCGCCTCACGCGCCGGTGTTCCCATGATTCCCCGCTTCCAGGATCGTGGGGTCGTCGTGACCGGCGGCGCGCAGGGCATCGGTCGCGCGATCGTCGACGCGTTCGTGGCCGAGGGTGCTCGGGTGGTTTCGGTGGACCTCCGTGCGAGCGATGGCGTCGGCTCGATCGTCGCCGACCTCGGGGATGTCGACGCGGCGCGTGGCGTGTTCCCGGAGGCGATCGGACTCCTCGGTCGAGTCGACGTGCTCGTGAACTGCGCGGCGATGCAGCCCGACGGTCCGTCGCTCGACGTCTCGGCCGACGAGCTGGACCGGACGTTCGCGGTGAACGTGCGGGGTCCGTTCCTGCTGATGCAGGACGCGTGCCGGCACATGGCGGAACGCGGCGGCGGAGCGATCGTGAACATCACGTCGGCGAACGCGATCCGGAACGAGTCGCCCGAGTCGATCTACAACGCGTCGAAGGCGGCGCTCGCGGCGCTGTCGGTCGCCTTCGCGCACGAGCATGCGCACCGTGGGATCCGCGTGAACTGCGTCGCGCCGGGGGAGACGTTGACGCCCGAGGCCGACGCGTCGATGGACGACGACGAACGTCGGCTCGTGCGGGAGTACCTCGCTCGGATCCCGATGCGTCGCGTCGGACGGCCGCACGAACAGGCGGCCGCCGTGCTGTTCCTCGCATCCGACGAAGCGTCGTTCATCACTGGCCAGACGATCGTCGTCGACGGCGGGGAACTGTCGGGGGACTGGTACGACCGTCGTGACGCGCCGCCGCTGCCGGACGACGTGAGCTGAACCGTCCACGACGGACGAGGCCCGATCCTGCTCCGCGAGGCATGCGGCTGATCTGAACGAGCGAGTGTCAGGCGACGAGGCCCATCGTCGCGGTCTCCCGGATGAGCGCCGTGAGCGCCTCCTCGTCGAGGTCCGCGAGCTTCCGGATGCGCACGCAGTACTTGCCGACGTTCGCCTTCGGAAGCCGGTCCACGTACCGCTCGGCGACGAAGCCGTCGGCGTCCGAGGCGAAGCAGTACAGCGAGATGTACGAGGCGTTGCTGGCGATCGACAGCTTGCACGCGTCGCCCTCGCGGCCGCTCGCGTAGCGGTAGTGGAACGGGCCGTAGCCGAGCATGCCGTCCATGACGACCGGCTCGAGCTCCGGCGCGTGTTCGCGGATCAACGCGTCGAGCGCCGCCACGTCGGGCCGGCGCTTCTCGTCGACCTCGGCGATGTACTCCGCCGGGGTCTCCACGTTCAGCTGTCCCTTCATCCGCATCGCATCCTCCTCCGGGACGCATCATCGCCTCTCGCCGTGATGCCCGCGACGTGTAGACTGTCGACAAGTGTCATCGACGCTCGCTGATCTCTCGATCGCGACGTTCGCGATCCACGAGGTCGTCGAGGGGACGAGGACAGGGCGGAACGGTGCCACGCTCGTCGTGGACGTGCCGCAGCTCGCGGTCGGGGCGAGATCCGATGCCCTGGCGGAGGTAACAGTCGAGGTCGTCCGACCCGACGATCCCGTGCGCATCGCGAACGTGCTCGACGCCGCGCTGCCCGACGTCCGAGCCGACGATCCAGACGGGACCTTCCCCGGCGTGCTCGACCACGGCCGCGACGAGTGGCTCCCGCCCGGTCCGATCCACCGCCTCGAGGGGACCGTGGTCCTGTCCGTCTGCGACTGGGGCGCAGCCGGCTTCTCCGAGGCAGCCGAGCTCCCCGACGCGTACCTCGACATGGCCGGCCCCGGCGCTGATCGCAACCCATGGGCCGGCGACACCGCCATCGTGGTCCGATGCGTTCCCGCGCCGGGCGTTCCGGTCGCCGACGCCGACGCGGCGGTGCGGCGTGCATCGCTCTTCGCCGGTCGCGCGCTCGCGTCCGCGACCATCGGCGACTCACCTGACCGGCTGGACGTGTGGCGGCACCCGAGCACCGTCGAAGTGGGTTCGGACCTCCCCGCGATCGCCGCGGTCCTCCAGATCGCATCCGAAGGACCGCTGGTCGACACCTTCCGGCTCGGTCGAGCGATGGGCACGTTCGCACCCACCGTCGTCGACCCACGTGAACCCTTGACCGGCGCGATCGTGAACGGCGCCTACGACTGGCCGGCGGTGCGCAACGTCACGGCGGTCTATCAGGGGAGCGCCCTGCTCCGCGCGCTGCTCGCCGGGCACGGGGAGCGGTTCCGCATGGCGGGGCTCGTGCTCGCGCCCGGCTACCTCGACGGCGCCGACGAGAAGCAGCGAGCGGCGTCACGGACCGCGGAGCTCCTCGCCGAGTTGGGCGCCGACGCCGCCGTCTGCACGACGTTCTCGTCAGGCAACTCCCACACCGACACGATGCTGACGATCCGCGCGTGCGAGCAGCGCGGGATCGCGGCGGTCGGCCTCCTCGCCGAGACGAACGGCGGTCTCACCGATCACGTGCCCGAGGCGGACTGCTTGGTCAGCACGGGGAACGAGGACGAGCTCGTCGACGCCTGGACACCGGAACGGGTGATCGGCACCGACGGCGACGCGCGGGTCGGCGAGCCGGTGCCGACGTGGGCCTACGTGGGCGCGTGCGTCGAGACCGGCGACGCGAGGTTGACGGCGGTGCCGGCGTGACGAACGCACGTGGACCCGTCGTGCACTACCTGAACCAGTTCTTCGCGGGCCTCGGCGGCGAAGAGGCTGCGGGTCACGAGCCGGTGCGGATCGACGGGCCCGTCGGTCCGGGACGCGCGCTCGCGGCGGCGGGACTGGCGCCGGACGTCACGCTCGCCTGCGGCGACGACCGCTTCGGCGAGCACGAGGAGGACTCGCTCGCGACGCTCCTCGGGTGGCTCGACGAGCTGCGCCCCGCGGTGCTCGTGTGCGGACCGGCGTTCGGCTCGGGGCGCTACGGCTACGCGTGCGGGGTCCTCGCCCGCGAGGCCGGCCGCCGCGGCACCCCCGTGGTCACCGCGATGACGCCGGACTCGCCGGGCGTGATCGCCGCCGAAGGCGCCGCGTACGTCGTGCCGACCGGATCGAACGTCGCGGCGATGAAGGACGTCGTGCCGGTCGTCGCGAGGCTCGCGCTGACGCTCGCCGCCGGGGACCAGCCGGGCCCGCCGGACGAGGAGGGCTACCTGCCGCGGGCGCGTCGCACGAACGTGCTCGTCGAGCGGACCGGTGCCGAGCGCGCGATCGAGCTGGTCCTCGCCAAGCTGCGGGGCGACGTCCGGACCGAGATCGCGCCGCCCGCCGAGCTCGTGCATCCCGCGCCCGCCGTCGCCGACCCCCGAACGGTCACGGTCGCCCTCGTCACGGAGTCCGGCTGCGTGCCGGTGGGCAACCCCGACGGCCTGCCGACGCGGCGCGCCGCGACGTGGCTCCGCTACCCGATCGACGGCGTCGCGTCGCTCGACCCCGCCGCGTACACCTCGGTCCACGCGGGGTTCGACACGTCGAACGCCGAGGCCGACCCGAACCGGCTCGTGCCGCTCGACGCGGCGCGCGCGCTCGAGCGCGACGGGGCGATCGGCCGGCTCCACGGCGAGTTCTACACGACGTCGGGCGTCGACACGCCGGTCGCGTCGGCCGTCGCGATCGGCCGCGAGATCGCGGCGGCGCTGGTCGAGGCCAAGGTCGGCGCGGTGATCCTGACCGGCACCTGAGGCACCGGAACGCGTTGCGGGTCAACGCTGGCGAGAGAGATCGAACGAGAAGGGATCCCGACGGTGTGCATCACGGCGCTTCCGACGATCGCGCAGATGGTGGGCGCGAACCGGATCCTGCGCGGCGTCGCGATCACGAACCCGACCGGCGATCCGTCGCGCTCGGTCGACGACGAGCGGGCGTTCCGGCGGCGGATCGTCGAGCGCGCCGTCGAGATGCTGGCGACCGACGTCGAGCCGCGCACCGTCTGGGAGCTGCAGCCATGAACGAGCGACGCACCGCCGTGCGCGCGGCGTCGATCGTGCTCGAGCACGTGCCCGACCTCGTCCGGTACGGCTCGAAGCCGCGTCGCGAGGCCGAGCGTCTGCCCGAGATGGCCGCGGCGCTCCGGACCTTCGACGACGCCGTCGCGTACCCGCCGACGCAGGTCGTTATCGGGAACCTTTCGCCGCGGGCGCTGTGGGACGTTCCGCGACCGCGGTGGTCGTCGCCGGTGGCCGACGCCTCACCGGCCGGCCCGTTCGGCGACGTCATGGAGCAGCGCGCCTTCTACGAGCTCCTCGCCGAGGTCGATCGTTTCGGGCTCGTGCGGCTCGGCGAGCCCCCCGCCGACGACGAGCTCGAGCTGTGCGACGGGCACGAGACGATCGGCGCGTTCGCCGCCGCGCACGAGGAGGACGAGGCGCTCACCGCGCACGTGCTCCTCGAGAACCTCGCGATCAAGGCCTCGGCCGTGCACGCGCTCCGCCACCTGCTCGCGACCTCCGGCATCGATCCGGCGTCGATCACGCACGCGATCGGCTGCGGCGAGGAGGCGGTCGGCGACCGGTACCAGCGTGGCGGCGGCAACGTCGCGAAGGCCGTGGCCGAGGACGCCGGTCTCGTGCGCGCGAGCGGCGTCGACGTGAAGTCGTTCTGCGCCGCGCCCGTGCACGCGCTCGCGATCGGCGCGGCGCTGATCGAGGCGGGTCTGCACGACCGCATCGTCGTCACCGCCGGCGGCTCGCTCGGCAAGCTCGGCATGAAGTTCGAAGGCGCCCTGTCGAAGGGCGTGCCGATCCTCGAGGACGTGCTCGCCGGGATCGCGTTCGTGCTCGAGGTCGCCGACGGGTCGAACGGCCCCGTCCTGCGCACCGACGCGGTCGGACGGATGCCGATCGACGTCGGCGAGTCGCCGCAGGCGCAGCTCGAGGCGCTCGTCGGCGCCCCCCTCGACGCGCTCGGCGTCGGCATGACCGACGTCGACGTGTTCGCGACCGAGATCCACGACCCCGAGATCACCGAGCCGCAGGGCGGCGGCGACGTCGCCGACCGGAACTACCGCATGCTCGCCGGCCTCGGCGTCGTGCGCGGCGAGCTGACGCGCGACGACCTTCCCGGGTTCGCACGCGCGCGCGGGTTGCCGGGGTTCGCGCCGACGCAGGGCCACATCGCATCCGCGGTGCCGTGGCTCCCGCACGCGCTCACGGCGATGGCTGCCGGCGAGATGCGCCGCACGATGCTGATCGCGAAGGGATCGCTGTTCCTCGGCCGGCTGACCCGTCAGTGGGATGGCGCGTCGGTCGTCCTCGAGGCCTGAGCACCACGCGACCACGACAAGGCCACGACAAGGCCACGACAAGGAAGGAGCCGCATGAGCACCGATACCGGATCGGCCGCCCCGCACGAGGCGACGGTCGACACGTTCGACGACCTCGTGCGCGAGGGCCACGTCCTCGTCGACGTCTGGGGACCGGACTGCGCGCCGTGCATGGCGATGATGCCGGCGGTCGAGCAGCTCGCCGAGCGGTACGCCGGCAGGGTTCGCGTCGTGAAGCTCAACGCGCCGGAGAACCGGAAGGTCTGCCGCGACCTGCGCGTCGCGGGGCTGCCCGCCTACCTCACGATGCGCGACGGCGTCGAGGTCGAGCGCGTCACGGGGAACGGCTCGACGCTCGCCGACATCGAGGCGGCGCTCGGGCGCCTGCTCGACGGCGCGCCCGCGGTCGGACCCCCGGTCCCCGAGCACCTCAGGGTGCCCACCCCGTCCGTTCCGACGGCAGAGCAGGGAAGGGGGTGAGGACCCATGGAGCTCGCAGGCAAACGGGTGATCGCGCTCGGCGAGCGTGACAGCGTGCCCGGCGAGGCGATCGCCGACGTCGCGCGATCGGCCGGCGCCGACGTGATCGAGATCCGGACCGAGTGCTTCGTCTGAACGGCGTCCGGAGCCATGGACCCGGAGAACCAGGCGTTGATCAAGAGGATCGTCGAGGAGCGCGGCTCCGAGGGCATCGTCGTGATGCTCGGGGCCGCCGACGCCGAGGCCGTCGAGGTGGCGGCCGAGACGGTGCGCGACGGCGATCCTGCCTGGGTGGGTCCGTTGGCGGGGGTCCAGTTGGGGCTCCCCGTGCTGCACGTGTTCGAAGACGAGGTCCGGGAGGCGGCCGATGCGGCCGTCTACGAGGAGAAGATCGGGTTCTACGCGATGACCCTCGACGTGGAGGGCGTGAAGGAGGCGATGCGCCGGGCGCGGGGCGAGGGATGACCGACCCCCGGCAGACGGCTCCCGGCCACGGGTCATGCGACGCGTTCCCGGCTCCGATACCCCCGTGTAGACTGTCGACCACGAACAGGCTCGACGGGCGACGCAGGGAGAGGGAGGAACGGATGGGCGAGGTGGGTCTCCGACCGATCGCGCCGCCACGTTCCCTCGCAGAGGATGCC
>DATHTO010000003.1:0-4338 GCA_035463115.1 Actinomycetota bacterium
CTCGGGCACCGCGAGGTCGGCCGCGACCTCCTCGGCGAGCAACGCGTCTTCGCACCGCTCGAGGCCCCGATCGATGTCGGACTCGAACCGGACCCTCGAGCCGTCGTCGGTCACGCCTCCGCGCTCGAGCGCATCGCGGACCCGGTCCGAGGCGCCGGTGACGATGAGCTCGGATCCCCGCGACGCGACGACACGGGCCGCCTTCGAGAAGGCGAGCACGCCCGAGGCATCCATCCCGCTCACGCGTCGCAGGTCGATGACCACGAACCGTGGCGCGGACGACGCGACCCGTGCGCGGACGCGTTCGAGGAGGCGCGAGGCCGACCCGGAGAACAGGAACCCGTGCACGCGCAGGATCACGACCCGCTCGGCCATCTCCCGCAGCGCGGAGCGCTCGGCCGGCGAACGATCGACGTTGCTGTGATAGGTGTCGCCGAACGAGACCTCGCGCACCACGTCCACCCGCCCGTAGCTGAAGGCGAACAGCAACAGCGCGAGCACCAGGCCGACGACGATGCCCGCGAGGTAGCCCTGCGCGATGATCACCGCGAGGATCACCAGCACGACCACGTACTCGAGCTTCGACAGGCTCTTCCGCTTGTCCCAGGCCCAGTCGACGATGAACGACAGCCCCACGTACACGAGCAGACCGCTCACGATGGCCCTCGGGATCAGTCCCACGAGGGAGGCGCCGGCGACGACCGCCGTCACGGGCACGAGCGCCGCGATCAGGCCGGCGCGTCGCGCGTCGATGTCCATCCGCGCCGCGAGCGCCGTCAGGCTGAGGGCGTGGTACCCCGGGATCCCACCGAGGGCGCCGGACACGACGTTCAGCACGCCCGCGTCCCGGAGCTCCTCGTTCGCGTCGAGGTCGCGGTCGAGCAGCAGCTCGGTCCCGCCGACGTTGAACAGCAACGCCAACGACGCCACGAACACCGCCGTGGCGATCATCGGCCACGACGCGATCACCGACGACCAGTCGGCTCCTCCCAACGAGCGGAGGGTCCAGGGCTGCCAGAGCCTCGCCGTCTCGAACGGCCCGAGCAACCATCGGCCATCGCGGACGTCGTCGAGACCCGAGCCGGTCGCCACGGCGACGAGGACGAACGCGACGAGCCCGATGCCGATCGTGACGGGGATCACCAGGGGCTTCCGCACGATGCGCGCGGCGACGAGCAGGACGACGCCGAAGCCGAGCGCCGGGAGCCAGCGCACGAAGGTGTAGGGCCGCACGAGGTCGTCGAACCTGTCGAGGCCGACCTGCACGCTCGACGCGACGTAGATGCCGCCCTTGAAGAGCAGCCAGCCGGTGCCCGCCAGGAACCCGCCGACGACGGGATACGGCACGAACCGGATCAGGTTCCCCCACCTGCGCCACCCGAGGACCAGGAACGTCACCCCGCAGAGCGTCGTGACGATGAGGGTCGCCGCGATCACGGTCAGGAAGACGTCGGGACGTTCCGTCGTCCTCGCGGCGGACGCGATCTGCTGCGCCTGCGCCGCCTTCGCCGCCGCGGCGGCCGCCGCGCCCGCGAGCACCGCCGCAGCCGCGTCCTGGACGCTCGCGACCACGCCACGTCGGCCCGCACGCCACGCGAACACCGCGAGCGTCAAGGCCGCGGCGAGCAGGTACAGGCCGATGCCGTCCGGCAGGTTCTGTCCGAGCCGCCCGCCGAACACGAGAGCGGCGAACGCCACGGCGAGCACCGTCTCGACGGCGCCGATGATGACGCCGCCCGCGATCACGATCGCCCACCCGTCGGAACGCCGCACCGACACGCCGTCGCTCGTCATCAGTCGAGGAGCGCGTCGAACGCGCGCATCGAGTCGGACAGCCGGCCGGCGAGGGTGGCCGCGAGCCAGCGGTGCAGCTCGGCGGCGACCTCTGGATCGTCAGCCTCCAGCCGCGTGATCCGATCGCTCGAGCACCGGAGCACCACGCTGTCGGTCTCCGCGACGACATCGGCCGTGCGCCACGCCCCCGTGTAGAGCGCGATCTCGCCCACGACGACGCCGGGGCGGAGCGACCGCACGCGGACCCGTTTGCCCTCGGGCGTGCTGGTCTCGACGGCGAGCCGGCCTTCGGAGAGCACGAAGATGTCGCCGGGCGGTTCTCCCTGTCGCAGCAGGACGTCGCCTTCGGCGAGGAACATGCGATCGAGGTGGGGAACGAGGCCAGGAGGCGCTCCGTCACGGCTCGCGACGGACGCCGACGCCACACCGCGCTCGTCCTCGAGGAGCTCGTCCTCGAGCAGCGCGTCCTCGCAGCGTCGCAGGCCTGACTCGAGATCGGGCGCGAGCGACACGACGCCGTTCCTGCCGACCGCGCCTCCCCGCTCCAGGCGCCGGCGCACGGCGTCAGATGCCCCCGTCACGACGATCCCGATGCCCTTCGGGGCGGCGACGCGCTCGGCCTTCGTCAGGGCGGCGATGACCGACGCATCGACGCCCGTCACGCGCTCGAGGTCGACGACGACGAACCGAGGCGGCGCCGGGCCGTCGGCTCGCGCGCGGATCCGCTCGAGGAGGCGGTTCGTGGACCCGAAGAACATGTGCCCGGTGATGCGGATGATCTGGACCCGGTCCGCGAGCGCACGGAGACGCTCCCGCTCGTCGGACGGTCGATCGACGTTGCTGCGGTAGACGTCGCCGAACGGCACCTCGTGCAGCAGGTCGAGCCGTGCGTAGTTCACCGCGAAGAGAACCACCCCGAGCACGAGCCCGACGACGAGCCCAGGGAGGTAGCCACGCGCCACGACGACGCCGAGGATCACGAGCACCACGACATACTCGTTCCTCGGCATGGATCGCTGCCGGTCCCACACCCACTCGACGATGAACGTGAGCCCGACGAAGACGAGGAGCCCGGCGACGATCATCGTCGGGAGGAGGTCGAGGATCGGAGCACCGGCGAGCAGCGCGACGAGCGGAACCACGGCCGCGACCAGCCCCACGCGCCTCGCGTCCACCCCCAGACGCGCCGTCAGCGCGGAGGAGCCCGCGGAGTGGAAGCTCGGGATCCCACCGGCCGCGCCGGCGACGAGGTTCGCGAGCCCCGCGTCACGGAACTCCACGTCCGTGTCGAGGTCCCGGTCGAGCGCCGGTTCCGCCGACGCGAGGGTCACGAGCATCGCGGCCGGGGTGACGATCACCGCGGCGAGGATGGCGCCCCACGAACGCACGACGGCGAGCCAGTCGGCATCCGCCAGCGCCGTCGCGGTCCAGGGCTGCCATCCGAGCTCCCCGTCGAGGCCGCCGAACAGCCATCCGCCGCGCCGGACGTCGTCGAGCGACGCGCCCATCGCGACCGCGACGAGGGCGAACCCGGCGAGCGCGATCGCGATCGTCGCGGGGACCACGAACGGGTTCCTCACGAGTCGAGCGGCGACGAGCAGCACCGCCCCGAACGCGACGGCCGGGACCCACGACCGCATCGCCGTGCCGTCGAACAGCTCGGACAGATGCGTGTAGAAGAGCGGCTCGTCGATCGCCGTGTGGATGGCGCCCTGGATCAGCAGCCAACCGGCTCCGGCGATCGCTCCGCCGACGACCGGCAGCGGGATCTGGCGGATCAGGTCGCCTCGCCGACGCATGCCGAGCAGGAGGAGCACGATCCCGCTCAAAACCGTCACGACGACGGTCGCGGCGACGACCGCGAGGAACCCGTCGTGCGGGCTCCCCCTGGCCCTGACCCCCGTGGTGGCGGCCACGATCGAGAGCAGCGCCACGCCGATCGCCTGGAGGCCGCCGACGATCCCGCGGTTCCCTGCACGCCACGCGAAGATCGCGAGCGTCACCACCGCGGCGCCGAGGTAGAGCCCGACGCCCTCGGCGAGGCGGTACGCGATCGCGCCGCCGAACACGACCGAGGCGAACGCCACCGCGAGGAGGGTCTCGACCGCGCCGATCGCCACGCCGGCCACGACGACCATGGGCCAGCGACCGGTTCGTCCTCGTTCGGACACGCGCCCTCGATCCTCGCGATGAGATCCCGGACGACCCTACGCGGGACGCCTTCCGGCTGCTAGAGGGTCGAGGGAACGTCAGCCCAGACGTGGGTCCGTTCGATGGGCTCAGGTCGCACGCTCACGCGGTCCGCGCCACGCCGCTACGGAACGGTGACGACCACCTTGCCACGGGCGTGACCGTGCTCGACGTACGCGATCGCCGCGGGCATCTCGTCGAAGCCGTAGGTCCGGTCGATCACGGGATGGACGTGCCCCGCTGCGATCAGCGCCGACAGCTCGTCGAGTTCCGTCGCGCCGACGTGCGCGCTCACCTGCGTCACGTCCTTGCCGCCTCGCAGCGAGACCCCCAGCATGTTCCGCATGTTGGTGA
>DATHTO010000004.1:0-13832 GCA_035463115.1 Actinomycetota bacterium
CCATCACCTTCTCGAAGAGGTCGTCGCCGCGAGCGGGGTCGCGCAGGTACAGCTCGAACCCGACCTCGCCGGTCCATCCGGTGCGCGAGATGACCAGCGGGATGCCGTCGAGCTCCGCCTCGGCGCAGAAGTAGTAGCCGAGGTCGGCGACGGCGTCGCCGAGCAGGTCGCGCATCAGGTCGCGCGAGCGCGGCCCTTGGATCTGCATCGGCGCGACGTCGGCCTCGCGGATCTCGACGTCCATCCCGCGGCCCGCCGCGACGCCGGCGACGAACAGCAGGGCGTCGGAATCCGCCAGCGCGAGCCAGAAGCGGTCCTCGTCGAGGCGCAGCAGCACGGGATCGTTCACGATGCCGCCCCAGTGCGTGGTGAGAAGCACGTACCGTGCCTGCATCACGGCGACCTTCGTGAGGTCGCGGCACGTGATCAGGTTCGTGAGCTCGAACGCGTCGGGACCGCTGATCTCGACGCAGCGCTCGACCGCGACGTCCCACACCGTCACGTCGTCGAGCAGCGCGCGGTACTCCGTGACCGGGTCGTCGTAGAGCGTCGGCAGGAGCATGTGGTTGTAGAGGCCCCAGCTCTGACAGCCGTGCCGCTTCGTGGCTTCGTAGTAGGGCGACTTCCGGTACCAGGGCTGGACGTAGAAGGTGAAGGTCTCCGATGGCACGCGGCGCGCCTCCCAGGTCGATGGACGTTCGCGGGAGCGTAGCCCGGCGCTCGCCGACCCGCTACGCGCGTCAGTTCAGGCTCGGGTCCTCGGGCAGCAACCGCATCACCTCGTACCGAGGGCCGAGACGCTGCACGACGTGGTCCCACAGGCCGCCGGGGTCGGCATGGAACACGTCGTCGGCGTTCGCCGCCGTGACGATCCACGCGTCCTCCTCGAGCTCGGCCTCGAGCTGGCCGGGACCCCATCCGGCGTAGCCGGCGAACACGCGGGCACGGGTCACGCCCTCGAGGTGCTCGTGGTCGGCCTCCTCCGGGAGGAACCCGACACGGTCGAACGCGATCACGCCCGCCCGTGACGGGTCGTCGAACTCCGCGACGACGACGGCCGCCTGCTGCTGGACCGGCCCTCCGAGGAAGAGCGGATCGCCGGGCGGCACGATCTCGGCGAGCGGCGGCACGGCCTCGTCGACGGTCACCTCGAGCTGCCGGTTCAGGACGACGCCGACGGCGCCTTCCTCGTCGTGGTGCCCGATCAGCACGATCGTCTTGCGGAAGTTCGGGTCGAACAGCGACGCGTTCGACAGCAGGAGCTTGCCGGTGAGAGAGCCGTCCACGCCCCCATCTTGGCGGTTGCGGCGGCGAACGCCCCGCGCTACCCCTTCGGAACGTCCTTCGTCGCGTCCCAGAACGGCAGCGGAACGACCTCGGCTCCGAGCCTGCCGGACGGCGACGTGATCTCGATCCGCGTGCCGTGCGCGGCGGCCTCGATCGGGACCCAGGCGTAGCCCATGTTGATCTCGAGCCGGGGCGAGTACGAGGCGCTCGTGAGCTTCCCGACCTCGCGCCCGCCGACCGACACCGGCCAGAAGTCCTCGAGCCACATCCCGAGCGGCTCCCCGTCGATCCGGACGCCGACCAGCTTCTTCGAGACCCCCTCGCGCTCGACGCGCTCGAGCGCCTCGCGCGACACGACCACGTTGTCGTTCTCGAGCTCGACGAGTCGCTCGAGGCCCGTCACCTCGTACGGGGTGTTCGTGACGTCCATGTCGTTGCCGTAGTTGAAGATGCCTGCCTCGAGACGTCGCTGGTCGCTCGGCGCGATCGCGCGGATCTCGAACTCCTGGCCCGCGTCCATGATCGCGTCCCACAGGTCGAGCCCACGGGAGGAGTCGCGCAGGTACACCTCGTAGCCGACCTCGCCGGTCCAGCCCGTCCGCGACACGACGACGGGGATGTCGCCGAGCGAGGTCTCCGCGCACCAGTAGTACCGGAGGTCCGCGATCTCGTCGCCGAAGAGCTTCCGGATCAACGGCTTCGACTTCGGGCCCTGGACCTGCAGCGGCGACACGTCGGGCTCCCGGATGTGCACGTCGAGGCCGGCGAACGCCTGCACCCCGAGCGCGTAGAGCAGCGCGTCGCTGTCGGCGAGCGAGAGCCAGAAGCGGTCCTCGGCGAGCTTCAGCAGGATAGGGTCGTTCACGATCCCGCCGTCGGGGGCGCACAGCAGCACGTACTTGCACTGTCCGACCGCGCAGGTCGACAGGTCGCGCGGCGTGAGCAACTGCGTGAAGCGGGCGGCGTCGGGCCCGGTGATCTCGACCTGGCGCTCGACCGCGACGTCCCAGAGCGTCACGTGCTCGAGGAGGTGCCAGTACTCCTTGACGTCGTCGTCGTAGAGCGTGGGAATCAGCATGTGGTTGTAGAGATCCCAGCTCGTGCAGCCGGCCTCGACGGTCCGCTGGAAGTACGGCGACTTCTTGTACCAGCTCGCGAAGTAGAACTTGAACCAGTCGTTCTCCTCGATCGTCTCCCGCACGCTGCCTTCGGCCACGCGGTTCACCTCCGGGATCGTGGCCGCCGGGTGGCGGCCTTCACGTCCTTCACGATCTCCCGCACGCAGTTCCACGCGGGGATGCCGCAGACGCCACCGCCGCCGTGCGTCGCGCTCGAGCACTGGTACAGGCCCTCGACGGGCGTCCGGTAGTCGGCGTAGCCGGGGGCCGGCCGCATGTGGAACAGCTGCTCGGCCGACAGCTCGCCGTGGAAGATGTTGCCGCCCACGAGCCCCCATCCGGTCTGCATCTCGTGCGGCCCGAGCACCTGCATGTGCAGGACCGAGTCCTTGAAGCCCGGCGCGAGCCCGTCGTAGCCGTCGATCACGCGGTGCGCGTACGCCTCGAGCTCGGCGTCGTCGGGCTCGTCGGCCCACTCCGCCGGGCACCACTGCGTGAACAGCGACACCACGTGCTTGCCCTCGGGCGCGAGCGACGGATCGACGTAGGTGGGCATGCAGCCGTCGCTGAACGGTCGGGTCGCCGCCTCGCCGCGCCGCGCCTGCTCGAACGCCTCCTCGAGGTAGGCGACCGAGTGCGCGAGCTCGAACCCGCCGGTGAGGTCCTCGAAGTCGGGCTTCGCCGTGAACACCGGCGCCCGGTCGAGGGCGAGGTTGATCTTCACGACGCCCGACTTCGTCCGCCAGTTCCGGATGTCGTCGACGAAGTCCGCCGGCAGCTCCTCCGGATCGAGGTGCTGCAGGAACGTGATCTTCGGGTGCGTCGCGGCCACGACGATCGGCGCGAGGAGCTCCTCGCCGCTGTCGAGGGCGACGCCGCGCGTGCGCCCCTCGTGGGTCAGGATCCTCGCCACGCTGGCTCCCGTGCGGATGTCGCATCCGAACGACCGCGCGCTCGACTCGATCGCGGCGCTCACCGCGCCCATCCCGCCGATCGGGGTGGCCCACGCGCCGAGGTGCCCGTCGCCGACGTCGCCGATCGAATGATGCGCCATCACGTACCCCGTGCCCGGCTCGTACGGGCCCGCCCACGTGCCGATCAAGCCGTTCAGCGCCATCACGGTCTTCACCTGGTCGGACTCGAAGAACCGATCGAGGATGTCGACGATCGACATCGTCATGAGGCGCGTGACGTCGGCGACGCCTCGGACGTCCAACCCGCGGAAGCGCCACGCCAGCCGCAGCTGCTCGTTCAGCTGCGACGGCGCCGTCGATCCGAGCGCCGGCGGCGTGGACATGAGGAGCGGTCCGAGCACGTCGGCGAGGCCGCCGATCCACGCCTCCCACCGCTCGAGCGCCTCGGCGTCGCGCTTCGAGAACTTCGCGAACTCGTCGTGGTTCGCCTTGGGATCGTCGTCCTGGATGATGTACCGCCCGTCGGGGAACGGGACGAAGTACGGACCGGTGGGGATCGCCCGGTAGCCGTGCCGCTCGAGCTCGAGCTCCCGCAGGATCGTGTCGGGCATCAGGCTCATCACGTAGCTGAGCGTGGTGACCTTGAAGTCCGGAGCCTCCGGCCACGGGCTCGACGTGTCGGCGGCGCCGCCCGTCTTGTCGCGAGCCTCGAGCACCAGCGCCCGGGCGCCGCGCTTCGCGAGGAGCGCCCCGGCCGCGAGGCCGTTGTGCCCACCGCCGACGACGATCGCGTCGTAGCGTCCCGCCGTTCCGCTCGTCACACGACGGACCGTAACGCTGAATCTCGATTCAACGCAAACGACGGAGCCCGAGGCCTCGCCCGCGCCGACGCGGCGACCGACGCTGAACGGTTGTTCAGGCGCGGCAGCGCGACCCGGGCGGGTCCCGGCCGGACCGGTTCCCCGCCTCGAGCCGTCGATCCTCCTACCGGGAGCCGAACGCCGAAGCGCCCGACTCGACGCCGGCCGGCGCAGCCTCCAGGTCCTCCGCCGACGTGAACCGCGGGAGCCGCGGGGCGTCACCGGCCACGGCGGCCTCGTCGGAGGTCACGGCCGCGGGATCCCGCCGCCAGAGCGGGAGCAGCACCCACGTGCCGATCAACGCGCCGGTGCCGGCCGAGACGTACAGCGCCCGGGGACCGATCGCGGCGACGAGCGGCCCCGCGACCGCGTATCCGAACGCGACGCCGAGGTTCCAGAGCGCGTCGGTGCTCGCCATCACGCGGCTGCGGACCGCGTCGGGCGCTCGGCGCTGCTGGATCCCGCGGATCGCGACGATCGACATCGCGTCGAACCCGCCGTTCAGCGCCAGGAACAGCAGCACCGGCCAGAACCACGGCGACACGCCGACGAGCCCCATCATCACCGCGAACCCGAGGTTCGTGGCGACGAGCCAGCGGAGCTCCGTGCGGCCGGTGATCACCCGGCCCGCGAGCGCGCCGACCGCCGAGCCGAGTCCCCACGCCGCGATCAGGAAGCCGTACAGCCGCCCGGTCTCGGCGTCGTCGCGAGCGAACAGCTCCACCAACGGAAGGTCCGCGACCATGACCAGCCCGATGAACGCGACCATGATCGTGAACGCGACGGTGATCCTGGCGAGGACGGGCTCGCGCCGGATGTACCGGAGGCCGGCGAGCACGCCGCGGTGATCGTCGTGGTCCTCGTCGGACGTTCGCGCGAACGGACGCCGGATCGACCACACGAGGAGCGCCGAGACCCCGAACGTCACGGCGTTCGCCGCGAACACCACGCCGACACCGACGGCATCGAGCACGATCCCGCCGACCGCGGGGCCGACGAAGATGCCGGCGCTCGTGCCGACCGAGATCCAGCTGTTCGCGCGATCGACGTCCTCCGGCCGATCGACGAGCGCCGGCACAGCCGCGCTCGACGACGAGATGAACGGCGCCTCGGCGACGGCCGCCAGGAACCCGAAGACCAGCAGCGCGCCGGGGTCGTCGACCCCCACCATCACGACGTAGACGGCGGCGCCCGCGAGATCGGACGCGATCAGGACCTTGCGACGGTCGAAGCGGTCACCGAGCGCACCGGCGAACCATCCGAGCACCCCGTGGACGCCGAAGGTGACGAGCAGCGCCGCGGAGAGCCACAGCGTCGACCGACCGGTGCGCTCGTACACCGCGAACATCAGCGCGGTGAAGGCGGCGGCGCCTCCGGTGATCGAGATGGCGCGGGCGATCGCGAGACGCGCGATCGCGCTGCGAGCTGACCGTGAACGGTGTTCCATGGAGCGGCTCCTCGGGGGGACGGCGGTGGATCGGTGAACGACGGGGTGCGCGTGTGGTGGCGCGCGGACGCGTCAGCGCGTCCGATCGGCTCCCGGCGTGTTCACCATCCGCTCCATAGCGGCGAGATGGTAGCACGCGCTTCCCGCGCGATCGACCGCCCGGAGCCAGAAAGATGTGTCGTCCTCGTGACGGGCGGCGCGCACGCCGCCGCCGGATCACATCGGAAGCGAGAACGCCCTGAGCTGCTTCGCCTCGATGTCGTCGGCGATGTGGTCTAGCACGTGCGCCGGCACCTCGGTGTCGACCGTGAGGCACATCAGCGCCTCCATCGGCCCGTCGGGGCTGCCCTCGACGGGCTTGCGGCCGACGTCCATCGTCGCGATGTTGATGTCGTGCTCGCCGAGCACGGTTCCGACGGTGCCGATCACGCCGGGGCGGTCGACGTAGTTGAAGAACACCATGTTCGGCGCCGGCGCCACCTCGATGTCGAAGTCGTTCACCTTCACGATCCGCTCGGCCTGGCGGGCGATGATCGTGCCCTCGAGGGCGACCGATCCGGCGTCGGTATCGGCACGCAGCGCGATCGACGACACGTAGTCCTGCGACACCGTGGAACGCATCTCGCTCACCGAGAGGCCCCGCTCACGCGCGAGCATCGGCGCGTTCACGAACGACACCGGCTCGTGCACCGATCGCCCCAGGATGCCCTTCAGGATCGCGAGCGTGAGGACCCTGGTGTCGGATTCCGCGATCCGGCCGAGGTAGCTCGCGACCACCGAACGCACGCCGCCCTCGGCCATGCCCGCGGCCATCGCGCCGAGGCGTTCCGCGAAGCCGACGAAGGGGCGTACGACCTCGCTGACCTCGGCGCCGGCGGAGACGTTCACCGCGTACGGAACGAACTCCCCCTTCAGGGCGAGTCGGACCATCTCGGCCACCGTGATGCCGGCCTTGTCCTGCGCCTCGCGGGTCGACGCGCCGAGGTGCGGCGTGACGATCACGTTCGGGAGCCCGAACAGCGGCGAATCGGTCGTCGGCTCGACCGCGAACACGTCGAGGGCCGCGCCACCGAGGTGGCCGGACTCCACCGCCTTCGCGAGCGCGCCCTCGTCGACGATGCCGCCGCGCGCCGTGTTCACGAACCGCGCGCCCAGCTTCATCATGCCGAGCTCCTTGTCGCCGATCAGCCCCTCGGTCTCGGGCGTGCGGGGCAGGTGGATGCTCACGAAGTCGGCCTGCACGAGCACCGCCTCGAGCGTTGGCATCGTCTCGACGCCGAGCTCCTTCGCCCGCTCGGACGAGACGTAGGGATCGAAGGCGATCACGCGCAGGCCGAACGCGGCGGCTCGCTGGGCGACGAGGGTGCCGACGCGCCCGAGCCCCACGAGCCCGATCGTCTTGCCCGCGAGCTCGACGCCTTCCCACGCCGAGCGCTCCCAGGCCCCGCCGACGAGGGCCGCGTGCGCCTGGGGGACGTTCCGTGCCTGCGCGAGCAGGAGCGCGAGGGTGTGCTCGGCCGCCGAGATGATGTTCGACTGCGGCGCGTTCACGACCATCACACCGCGGCGCGTGGCCGTCTCGACGTCGACGTTGTCGAGTCCGATCCCGGCCCGCGCGACGACGCGCAGGTTCGGCGCCGCCTCGAGCACCTCGGCGGTGACCTGCGTGGCGCTCCGGATGATCAGCGCGTCGTAGGGCGCGATCCGGGCGGCGAGGTCATCGTTCGCGAGGTCGGTCCGCACGTCGACCTCGAAGTCCCTCGTGAGCAGGTCGAGCCCCTGCTCCGAGAGCTTCTCGGTGACGAGGACGCGCACGCGCTCAGCGCCTCTCGAGCGCCGCCGCCTGGAACACCGATTCCGCGGCCGCGACGGCGGCGCCACGCTTCACCGGGAAGCCGAGCCGCTCGAGCGTCATCTCGAGCGCGGCGAGCCCGCGGATGATGTCGAGCTCGCTGAAGTATCCGAAGTGCCCGATCCGGAAGACCTTCCCCTTCAGCGGGCCCTGCCCGGGGGCGATCACGCACGAGAAGTCCGAGCGGATGCGGTCGCTGATCGTGTCGGCGTCGATGCCTTCGGGCGCGCGGATCGCCGTGACGGTCCAGTTGCCGTCGAGTCCCTCGCCGAAGAGGTCGAGGCCGATGGCGCGGACGCCGTCCTTCACCGCACGAGAGAGCATCTCGTGCCGGGCGAGCGCCGCGTCGACGCCGTCCTGGAAGTACAGCTCGAGCGCCGCCGCGAGGCCCTGCATCACGCTGATCGCCGGCGTCCACGGGTTCTCCGGGTGCGGCAGCGCCGCGAACCGCTGGTAGGTCGACCAGTCGAAGTAGAACCGCGGGAGCGTCGCCTCGCGCTGCGCCGCCCACGCGCGCTCGCTCACGGCGAGGAACGCGATGCCGGGGCTGGCCGACAGCGCCTTCTGCGACCCGCCGCACGCGACGTCGATCCCCCACGCGTCGAACTCGAACGGCACCGCGCCGAGCGAGCTGACGGCGTCGACGAGGACGAGCGTCCCGGCGTCGTTCGCGACCCGCGCGAGCTGTTCGATCGGCTGGATCACGCCGGTCGACGTCTCGGACTGCGTCAGCAGCACCGCCTTCACGTGGGGGTGTTCCGCGAGCGCGTCGGCGACCTTGGCCGGGTCCAGCTTCGTTCCCCACTCGTCGTCGGTCGTGCGGACCACCAGGCCGTGGGCCTCCGCCAGCTGCTTCCACCGATCCGAGAAGAAGCCGGCGAGCGGCACGAACACCTCGTCGCCGGGCGAGAAGCAGTTCTGGATCGCGGCCTCGAGCCCGCCGGTGCCCGACGCCGTCATCAACAGGACGTCGCCGTTCTCGGTCCGGTAGAGCTCCTTCAGGCGGGCCGTCACCTGGCGCATCAGGTCCCCGAATCCCGGCCCACGGTGGTACACGAGCGGGCTGCCCTGCGCGAGCAGCACCTCGGGCGGGATCGGGGTGGGTCCGGGCGCCAGGATGATCTCGGGCCTGTCCACGAAGCGTCACTCCCCCTCGGATCGTCGTTCCGGCGGAGCTCTCAGCGTAACAACCGTTCCGGAGCGCCCGGTCGGAGGTCAGAAGAGCCGGAGGACCTCCCCCACGACCGCGCTCTTGCGGTACCCGTCGGGCATCCACGCCTGCCCGTCCTGGGCAACGACGGTCACGTCGAGCGACGGACACGACGCGGCGACCGTTCCCCAGTAGCCGCTGTGACCCCACGTCTCGAGGTCGCCCACGCGCTCGCGGAACAGGAACATGCCGGTGTTCGCGGCCTCGCGCGCGGCCCGTGCGTCGCCGGGATCGTGCGCCCGCGCCGAGGGCACCGTCTGCATCACCCGGAGCGTCGACGGGTCGCGGAACACCTCCCCCCGGAGCAGCGCCCGGAAGAACACGGCGAGGTCGCGACACGTCGACACGAGGCCGCCCCCGCCCCACAGGTCGACCGAGGCGTCGTACCGCGCGACGTCGAAGTCCGCCTCATACTGCGCCGCGGGTGGCGGGAGCCCCTCGGGCTCGGGCTCGATCGATTCGTGGAACGTGTGCCGGAGCCCGAGGCGGGCGAACCCGAGGTGTTCCCGGATCGCCGCGCCGAGCGAGGTCCCGGTCAGGCGCTCGACGATCTCGCCGACGAGGTTCGCTCCCGTGTCGGAGTAGACGAAGACGGAGCCGGGCTCGCCGTACGGCCGCCCGTGGTCGATCGCGAAGCGGAGCTGTTCCTCGCGGCTCCATCGGTGGCCCGGATCGGCGCGGATCGCCGCCATGAAGCCGTCGTCGGTCATCGGCCCGTACGCGTCGGCGGTGAAGTCGAAGATGCCGCTCGTGTGCGTGAGCAGATGTCTCGTGGTGATCCGCCCAGGGTCGTAGCTGCCGCTGCGGAGCAGTTCGGTGGTCTCGGGCGCCACGAGCTCCGCGATCGGCGCGTCGAGGTCGAGCCGGCCGTCCTCCCAGAGCCGGAGCGCCGTCGCCGCGACGAACGGCTTCGTGACGCTCGCGATCCGGAACCGACGACCCGGCGTCAGCGGCTCGCCGGTCGCGCGGTCGGCGAGCCCGGCGGCGACCTCGACGTCGGCTTCCGGCGCCAGGACGGCGAGCATGCGACCCGGCATCTCGGCGTACCGCGCGACGTCACGGTCGACGATCGCCTGGAGCGCGTCGCGCACGGCGCGGCCCGGTCGACGCCCGATCAGACCTCGACCTGGATGTTCCCGTCCTGCTCGCGGACCGGGTACACGGCGATCGGCTGGGTCGCGGGCGGATCGACGACCTCACCGGTCGTGATCGAGAACCCGCTGCCATGGCACTCGCAGTAGATCGCGCCGTCCTCGAGCTCGCCTCCGTTCGCGAGGAAGCATCCCCGGTGGGTGCAGATGTCGTTGAACGCGTGGAGCTGCCCGTCGACGCGCGCGACGGCGACGGGCGTCCCGTTCGCGTCGAACGCCTTCACCTCGCCGTCGCCGACGGCCGTCGCCGGCCCGAGCGTCACGAACTCCGCCATCGAACGTCCTCCTGGGTCGCAGCCTGGTCGTGGTCTGCGCAGCCTAAAGGCTCGGCCCGTTCCGGGGCGTCCCGTCCCGGTGCGTCCCGTCCCGGTGCGAGCCGTCGAGCTCGCCGTGGCGCCGGCGGTGGAACCGCCACCAGTACGCCGCGCCGAGGGTGCCGTAGAACGCGGCGAGCAGCAGGATCCCGAAGCGGAACCCGATCGGCAGCAGCGCGGGGACGAACGCGCCGGCGACCCACGCCACCTGGAACGACGCCTCGTACCGGACGAACACCCGGCCGAGCGCTCCCTCGGGCGCCGCGCGCTGCATCAGGCTCTGGAACGCGAGCCGTCCGAACTCCGTGGCGGCTCCCGCGAGCAACGCGTAGGCCGTCGCGAGCGGAACCCCGAACAACCGGAACGCCAGGAGCGCGCCGACGCAGGCCGCGCTCACGCACGCGATCACGACCGCCTCCTCGCGCGTGTCGGTGGGCAGCCGCGGCGCGACGATGTCGGCGAGGAACCCGCCGGCGACCGCGGCGCCGGCGACGAGCGCGAACCCGGCCGGCGAGACGTCGGCCGTGCGGAGGGCGAACGCGAGCAGGAAGAGCAGGAACCCCGATGCCGCCCGGAGACCGATCGCGCCGATCGCCGGCCCCGTGAGCGACGCGACGCGTCCCCGCCGACCCACGACCGTCGGAGCGGCACCCCTCGCCCGCGGCTGCGGGAGCCGCAGCGTCAGCGCGGCCGCGGTCGTCCAGGCGATCGCCGCCAGGTAGATCGGGCCCGCGCCGCCCCAGATCCGCAGGAAGAGGTATCCGAAGGGCGCGACGACGATCGCTCCGGCGACCGCGATCCGGCCGAGCCGCGCGTTCGCGCGCATCAGCCCTTCCTCGCGCGACGCGTACGCCATCGTCAGGCCGTTCTTCGTGATCGCGTGCACCTTCGACAGCACGAGGATGCCGAGCGCCAACGGGAAGAGCAGCGCGGTGTCGAGCCTCGGAGCGAGCGCCAGCGCGAGGAGCGCGCGCCCTCCCGCGGCGAGCACGGTGACGGCCCGACGCGGACCGGTCCGATCGAGGATCGGAACCAGGAGGGGGCCGGCCAAGGCGAGCGGCAGCATCGTGAACGCGAGGTACGCGGCGACCTCGAGCCGTGACTCGTCGACCGGCAACGAGAAGAACAGCGAGTCGGCGAGCGCGATCGCGAGCAGCGCGTCGCCGCCGACGCTCGCGAAGTGCACGAGGGCGTACCCGTCGATGGCGTCGCGCGAGCGCCACATCCGTTGGAGGGGGTGAACGGCCCCCTGCGCCGCTCGCCACAGCCCGAGCAGCACGAGCTGCCAGACCGGGATGCGCGCCGACCGCGACGGATGCGACGTGGGGTCAGGCCGGCGCACGTGCGCGCCTACCCGAGGCGCTCCCGCAGGAGCTCCTGCACGATCTTCGGGTTCGCCGCTCCCCCGGTCGCCTTCATGACCTGCCCCACCAGGAAGCCGAGCACGCCCTGGTTCCCCCCGCGGAACTTCTCGACCACGTCGGGGTTCGCCGCGATCGCCTCGTCGACCGCCGCGCCGAGCGCCCCCGTGTCGGAGACCTGTCGCAGCCCGCGTCGCTCGACGATCGTCTCGATCGGGTCGCCGGTCGTGAACGCCCCCTCGAGGGCCTGTTTCGCGCCGGAGCCGGAGATCGTTCCGTCGTCGACGAGACCGATCAGCTGCACGAGGTGCTCCGGGCCGACCTTCCCCTGCTCGTGGTCCTTCTGCAGCGCGGCGAGATCCTGGGTGATCCAGTTCGCGGCCTTGTCGGCGGGAGCGCCGAGCGCGATCGTGTGCTCGAAGAGCTCGGTCTGCGCCCGGCTCGAGACGAGCACGCGAGCGACGTCGGAGCGGAGCCCGAGATCCGACGCGTAGCGAGCCCGGCGTGCGCGCGGAAGCTCCGGCAGCGACGCGCGGATCCCGTCGATCCAGGCCCGGTCGGGCTCGAGCACCGGGATGTCGGGTTCGGGGAAGTAGCGGTAGTCGAACGCTTCCTCCTTCGAACGCATCGACGCGGTCGCCCCGGCGTCCTCGTTCCAGTGACGCGTCTCCTGGACGATCGTCTCGCCGCTCTCGATGACCTTCGTCTGGCGCTCGATCTCGAACGCGAGCGCGCGCTCCAGCGACCGCACGGAGTTCATGTTCTTGATCTCGACCTTCGTTCCGAGGGTGTCGCTGGCGGCGGGCCGGACGCTCACGTTCGCGTCGCAGCGGAGGGACCCTTCCTCCATCTTCACGTCGCTGACGTCGAGCGCCTCGAGCGTCGCGCGCAGCTCACGGAGGTACGCGGCGGCCTGCTCGGGCGAGCGCATGTCGGGCTCGCTCACGCACTCGACCAGCGGAACGCCCGCCCGGTTGTAGTCGACGAGCGCCGAGTCGGCGTCGTGGATCCTCCCGCTCGCGGAGCCGTGCGTCGTCTTGCCGGTGTCCTCCTCCATGTGGACGCGCGTGATGCCGACGCGCGACGTGGTGCCGTCGGGCAGCTCCACGTCGAGGTGCCCGCCGACGCAGATCGGGAGGTCGTACTGGCTGATCTGGTAGTTCTTCGGCATGTCCGGATAGAAGTAGTTCTTCCGGTGGAACAGCGAGTGCGGCGCGATCTCGCAGTCGAGCGCGAGGCCGATCTTGATGATCCTGGCGATCGCCTCGCGGTTGGGCACCGGGAGCGACCCCGGATGGCCCATGCAGACGGGGCACGTGTGCGTGTTCGGCGGCGCCCCGAACGCGTTCAGGCACGAGCAGAACATCTTCGTCTTCGTGCTGAGCTCGACGTGGCATTCGAGCCCGATCACCGCTTCCCATCCGGCCATGACCCGGCAGCCTACCCGACGCGTTTTCACGCCAGGCCGACCGGCATCGTCGTTCCGGCGGAGCGCGGTGCCCGCCGCGGTTCCTATCCTGGAGCGACATGGCGACCACGACCACCGCGCCGGCGAGGGGCGCACCGAGCACCGCGCGGATCTGGACCGCGCTCGTCACGGTGTACTTCTTCTGGGGAACGACCTACCTCGCGATCGATCGGTCGAACCAGACGATCCCGGCGCTCGTCGGCCCGGCGATCCGGTTCACGATCGCCGGGCTCGCCCTGATGGCGGGGAGCAAGGCACGCGGGCGCTGGGTCCGGCCGACCCGCGCGCAGTGGCGGACGGCGTTCGTGGTCGGAGGCCTGCTCCTGTTCGGAGGCAACGCGTCGGTGGCCGTCGCGGAGGATCGCGGCGTCGACACCGGGATCGTGGCGCTGATCATCGCGCTCGTGCCGATCTGGATCGCGCTGATCGACCGGATCGTGCTCCGGAGCGCGCCCCTCGGAAGGCGCGTCGTCGTCGGGTTGCTCGGCGGCTTCGGCGGAGCGGCCTTGCTGCTGCGCGACCAGGTCGCAGGCGACGTCACGGTGTTCGGTCTCGCGGTCGCCGTCGGCGCCTCGCTGTCGTGGGCGACCGGCTCGCTGTACCAGCGGAGCGCGCCGATCGCGGACGATCCGCTCCAGGCGAGCGGCATGCAGCAGATCGCCGGGGGCATCGTGATCGCGATCGCCGCGCTGCCGACGGGGCAGTACGCCGAGCTCGACGCGGGCGCCGTCTCGGCCGAATCGGCGCTGGCGTTGCTGTACCTGATCGTGTTCGGCTCGCTGCTGACCTTGTCGGCCTACCTGTGGCTGCTCCGGGTGGCGAGGACCTCGCTCGTGGCCACGTACGCGTA
>DATHTO010000005.1:0-94032 GCA_035463115.1 Actinomycetota bacterium
AGCCGCGGCCGCGGCGGGTCTCCGCGCGACCCTCGAGACGCGACGTCGAGTCGTGCCGGTGCGGGACGTGCGCGGCGTCGCACGGGCGTCCCTCGTTGCGAACGGGGCGACGGCCGCGATCGAGGTCGACGCCGATGCCGAGGAGGTGCGCCTCGACGGACGCCGGCTCGGGGCGGCGCCGGTCGCCGAGGTGCCGCTCAGCCGTCGGTACCTGCTCGCGTGACGAGCCCTCCACGGGCCGGCGTCCCCGGTTGCCGACCGCTCGGAGCGCAGCCGTTTGATACCCTGGGGGGGTATCCATCCCACGAGCCAGACGCATGGAGGACGAGATCGATGACCGAACCTCGCCTCGCCTTCGAGGTCCCCGGGATGACGTGCGATCACTGCGTGCGCGCGGTGTCCGGTGAGCTCGCGTCGATCGACGGCGTCACCCACGTCGACGTCGACCTCGCGACGAAGCGCGTCGTCGTCGACGGCACCGACGACGTGGCCGCGGTGCGGGCCGCCGTCGACGAAGCCGGCTACGAGGCCGTGATCGCGGGCGACGCATGAGCCTCGTGGCCTGGCAGGACGTCGGGCACATCCGCGTCGCCGCCCTGCTCGACGGCGACGCCGACATCGCGACGTCGGTGACCGAGGCCTTCCCCGACATCCCCGCCGACGTCCTCGCGTCCGGCGAGCACACCGTGCCCGGCATCCACGGCTCGGAAGGCGCATGGCACCTGTACTCGCGGGCCTGGCTCGTGCTGCATCCCGGCGGCGTGCTCCTCGTCGACACCGGCGTGGGGGGATCCCGCGCGCCGGCGTCGGGGTGGTTCCCGCATCCCGGCCGCCTGCACGAAGCCCTCCGCGAGGCCGGGACGACGGCCGACCAGGTCGACACCGTCGTGATCACGCACGTGCACGACGATCACCTGAGTGGCGCCGTGACCGACGGCGACGAGCCCGTTCCTGCGTTCCCCCGCGCGCGGTACGTGATCCAGCGCGACGACATCACGTTCCAGCGAGCCGCCGCCGCCGACAGCGAGGACGACCGCGAGATCCTCGAGCGTTCCCTCGAGCCGCTCCTCGACGCCGACGTGGTCGACGTCGTGGAGGGTCACCACGAGCTCGCCGACGGCGTCGAGATCCGGCACGCTCCCGGCCACACGCCGGGACCCCAGATCGTGCGCCTGCGCTCGCGCGGCCGGCGGCTCACGATCACGTCCGACGCGTTCCTTCACCCAGCGCAGCTGGCGCGCCCGGACCTGCCCGCGGGCACCGATGCCCAGCCCGCCCAGGCGGCCGCGACGCGGCGTGAGCTCCTCGCGTCGCTCCTGTCGAACCCGGGCACGGTGATCGCGCCGACCCACCTCGACGCCGCCTTCGGAACCGTCGCCGCGGGGCGCGGCGGGCTCGCCGCCTGGCGACCGATCTGAGCGAACCTGCCGCCCGCGTTCCGCCGCAGCGAAACCGCGCGCACGGCGCGTGACCTGGGTCTTCGACCGGATCCGGCGGAAGGGGTGGCCAAAGTGCCGGGTGGCTGTCTAGGGTCTGGCGCATCCCACATATGCGTTTCCGACGCCTGCTCATCCTCGGCTCGGTCATCGCGCTGCTGGCGAGCGCGTGGGCCCCCGCGCAGGCGGGATCGCGGTCAGGCACCTACCGCGCCCGTCTCCTGCGCGTCGTCAACGACGTCCGGTCGCACCACGGCCTTCGGCGCCTCGACGTGAACGTGAAGCTGTCGGGCTACGCGAAGCGGCACAGCAACGAGATGGCCGATCGCAGGTGGTTGTTCCACACGAACGACCTGTACAGCCGGGTCCGTGCGTACCGCGCGACGGCGTGGGGCGAGAACGTCGGCGTCGGCGGGACGATCGGTCGCGTCGTGAAGGCGTGGATGCGGAGCTCCGGTCACCGTGCGAACGTGCTCAACGGACGCTTCCGCAAGACCGGCATCGGCGTCGTCAAACGCGCCGGCCGCGTCTGGATCACGCAGATCTACTACGGGTAGTTCCGCGATCGTCGAACGCCGCCCCCGGCGGACGTTCGACGGCGGTTCAGCCGGCGAGCGCTCGGACCTGGCGCAGCGCGACGGTGATCTGAGCGAGGTCGGTGACGCCTTCGACGGCGAGCTGGCGCACGAACCGCTGAACGCGACCCACCTGCTCGGCGTGCGCATCGAAGAAGTTCTCGACGGCCTCGTCGATCGGCGCGCCCCCCGCCTGCTCGAGCACGAGCTCGCAGAGCGCACGCCGCACGGCGAGCAGATCGTCTTCCATCGACTGCTTCGCCCACCGACGCCACCGCGTTCCCACCGGAAGCTCGTCGAGCCGGTGCTCGAGCCAGTCGATCTCGAGCTTCTCGCCGAGGAGGAAGAACCCGCGGGCCACCTCGAGCGGCGCGCGTCCCGTCGCGGCGGACACGGCGATGATGTCGGGCGCGTGCACGAGCTCGGCCTGGAACGCGTGGCGCCTCGCGACGACCTCGGGGACGCCGGCCTCGCGGAGACGCTCCGTCTCGTGCTCGTGCTCGTCGCGCCACGCCTCGGGCCCGATCTGGTCGATCACGTCGGCGAGCTCCCTGAACCGGTCGCGGGCCGACTCGACGGCGTCGGCGAGCCGCTGGCCGGCGGCCTGGACGAGGTACCACCGCGAGGTCGATCCCACGAGCCAGTCGACGCCGTTCAACAGCTCGATCTGGAGCTCGGGATCGATCACGCCGTCGAGGGCTTCGACGTCGTCCCACCGAGCCAGCGCGCCGGTCACGTCGCGGGCGATCCGGAACGCTCGCACGACGTCGGCGCCGCTCGCGCCCGTCTCGATCTGCATCCGCGACACGAACGTGATGCCCTGCGAGTTCACGACGTCGTTCGCGGCGAGCATCGCGATGATCTCGCGCTTCAACGGATGGTCCTCGAGGAGATGCTCGAACCGCGCGGCGATCACGTCGGGGAAGTAGCGCTCGAGGTCGCGGACGAGGTACGGCGTGTCCGGCAGCTCGCTCTCGACGAGATCCTGGTAGACCCGGCGCTTCGCGTACGCGAGCAGCACCGAGAGCTCGGGCCGGGTCATCCCCCCGCCGTTCGTCCGCCGCTCCGCCATCTCGTCGGGTGACGGGAGGAACTCGACCTCGCGGTCCAGCTCACCGTCGCCTTCGAGCTGGCGCATCAGGTCCTCGTAGGCCTCGATCCGCTGCGACGACACGAGCATCTCCTGCGACAGGATCTGCGCCTGGAGGTAGTTGTCGTACAGGACCGCGCGCACGACGTCGTCGGCACTCGCCGCGAGGAGCTCGTTGCGTTCCGCGAGCGTCAGTTCGCCGCGCTGCATCGCGAGACCGAGCAGGATCTTGAGGTTGACCTCGTGATCGCTGGTGTCGACGCCGGCGGAATTGTCGATGAAGTCGGTGTTGATGCGGCCGCGCGCCAGGGCGTACTCGATCCGGCCGCGCTGCGTGAACCCGAGGTTCCCGCCCTCGCCCACGACCTTCGCGCGGACCTGGTTCCCGGACACGCGGACGCCGTCGTTCGCGCGATCGCCCACGTCACCGTTCGTCTCCTTCGAATGCTTGACGTACGTGCCGATCCCGCCGTTCCACAACAGATCCACCGGCGCCTGGAGGATCAGGCGGATCAGCTGGTTCGGCTGCATCTCGGCCGGCGCGTCGTCGGGGATGCCGAGCGCCGCACGCGCCTGGGGCGAGGGCGTGACCGCCTTCGCCGCGCGGTCGACGACGTCGCCGCCCTCGGACAGCAGCGACCGATCGTAGTCGCCCCATGACGACCGCGGGAGCTCGAACAAGCGCCGACGTTCCGTCGCGCTCACCATGGGATCGGGTGTCGGGTCGATGAACACGTGTCGGTGGTCGAAGGCGGCCACGAGCCGGATCCGATCGGTGTAGAGCATGCCGTTGCCGAACACGTCACCCGACATGTCGCCGATCCCCACGACGGTGAAGACGTCGCGGGTCACGTCGATCCCGAGCTCGCGGAAATGCCGCTTCACCGACTCCCACGCGCCGCGTGCCGTGATACCGAGGGCCTTGTGGTCGTAGCCGGCGCTCCCTCCGGACGCGAACGCGTCCCCGAGCCAGAAGCCGTATCGCTCGCTCACGCCGTTCGCGATGTCGGAGAACGTCGCCGTTCCCTTGTCGGCGGCGACGACGAGGTACGGATCGGGACCGTCGAGCACGCGGACACCGTCGGGATGGACCGCCTCGCCCTTCACGAGGTTGTCGGTGATGTCGAGCAGCCCCTGCATGAAGGTGACGTACCGCTCGGTGACCTCGTTGCGGATCCCATCGGGCTGCATCGACGCCCGCTTCAGCACGAACCCGCCCTTCGAGCCGTCGGGCACGATGACGGAGTTCTTCACGCGCTGCGCCTTCATCAGTCCGAGGACCTCGGTGCGGTAGTCCTCGCGACGGTCCGACCAGCGGATGCCGCCACGCGCAATCATGCCCCCGCGCAGGTGGATCGCCTCGACGCGCGGGGAGTACACGAAGATCTCGAAGAGCGGGAACGGCTTCGGCATCTCGGGAACGTCTTCCGACCGGAGCTTCAACGAGAGGTAGTCGCGGCCCTCGAGGTACGCGTTCGTCCGCACGGTCGCGTCGATGGTGCCGAGGACGTTCCGCAGGATGCCGTCCTGGTCGAGCGAGGCGACCTCGCGCAGGTCGGCGAGGATCTCCCGGCGGAGCTCCGCCACCTCGTCGTCGTTGCCCTCTCGTGACGTGTCGAACTTCGCCTGGAACAGCCGCACGAGTCGCGCGGCGATGTGCGGGTTCTCCGCGAAGGCGTCGTTGCGGTACTCGGAGGTGAACCGCGATGACACGCGGGAGCGATAGGTCCGGTAGGAGCGCAGGACCTCGACCTCGTGCCAGTCGAGATCGGCGAACGTCACCAGCCGGTTCAGCGAGTCGATCTCGCACCGGCCATCCCACATCGCCGTGATCGCGTCGACCACGCGATCGGCCTCGGTCTCGAGGTTGAGCACGGCGCCGCGTGCGTCGAGGACACCGAAGTCGTGGATGTACGTCTTGCCATCACCGAGGAGACCCGTCGGAACCTCCTCGACGGCGCGCAGACCGAGCGACTCGAGGATCGGCATGAACTGCGACAGGTCGACCTTGCCGCCGGTCTTGTAGAGCTTCACGCGGGTCAGGCGCTCGCCGGTGGTCTCGTTCCCGATGCCGACGACGACGCCGTCGGGATCGTTCGACAGCTCCTCGAGCCGCAGGACGTCGTCGACCGTCAGCTCCCAGTCGGTATGCGCGGTCTTGTAGTACTCGGGGAACCGCGCGGCGTACCGGGACGCGAGCTCGGTGCCACGTCTGCGGCCGACCCGCGCGACGAGCACGTCGAGCAGATCGTCGTCCCACGTCCTGGACAGCCGCTCGACCTCCTCCTCGAGCTCCTCGTAGGGGATCTCGGGGATCTGGTGGCCGGGATCGACGTGGACGGTGAAGAAGATGCGTGCCTGCTCGGTCTCGCCGAGCGACAGGTGGTAGTCGATCGTGGAGCCGCCGAACCGCTCGAGGAACATCGCCTGCAGGCGACGGCGGAGCTCGGCGCTGAACCGCTCACGCGGAAGCGCGACCACGATCGACACGCTCCTGGCGTAGAGGTCGCGCCGCACGAGGACGCGGATCCCGCCGTGCTTCTCGAGCGCGAGGAGGCCGACGACGAGTTGGCGGAGCTCCTCCGTCGACGCCTGGAACAGCTCGTCCTTCGGGAACGACTCGAAGAGCTCCGTGACCTCTTTGTAGTCGTGCGATCCCGGGATCAGGTCCTCGGCCGTGAGGATCTGGTCGAGCTTGTGATGCAGCAGCGGCGTCTTCGCCGCCGGTTCCATGTAGGCCTTGCTCGTGAACAGCCCGATCAGCCTGGCTTCGCCGATGATGTCGCCGTCGGCGGCGACCTTCCGCACGCCGATGTAGTCCATCCGCGCCCGCCGGTGCACGGTGGAGTAGGACTTCGTCTTCGAGATCACGAGCAGATCGCCGTCCTCGATCCGCGCCCTCACATCGGGCAGGAGCTCCGTCAGCGGCGTCGGTTCGGCGAACGTCGACGTCGACACGTCGGAGAGGATGCCGAGGCCGCTGGCCGGCACCGCGTGGATCGTGCGATCGTCGCCCGAGCCGAGCAGTTCGTACTCCCGGTAGCCGAGCAGGACGAAGTTCAGCTGCAGCAGCCACTCGAGGAAGTCGACGGTCTCGCCGACCTCTTGCGGCGAGTAGCGGACGGAGCCCGTGCGCGCGAGCTGCATCATGTGACGGACGCGGTCCTGCATCGGCTCGAAGTCCCGGACCACGAGGTGAACGTCGTGGAGGACCCGCTCGAGGCGCCGTCGCAGCGCCTCCTTGTCCTCGTCGGCGAGCACCCGGTCGAGCTCGAAGTGCATCACCGACTCGCGGTGGCTGGCGTCGCGACCCGACGTGACCCGCTCGAGACGGCCGGCGTCGTCGCGCATCGTTCCGATCACGGGATGCAGCAGGCGGACGACGCCGATCTCGCGCGCGGCGAGCTCCTCGCTCACCGAGTCGACGAGGAACGGCGAATCGTCGGCGTTCGTCTCCACGACCGAACCGGTCGCCTCGTACCCGTCGTCGTCCAGGGTCGGATCGAAGACGCGAACCTGGAGCTGGCGGGAACCGCGCGCGTCGGCGAACGCGTACGCGGACCTGACGAGGCCGTACAGCTGATCGGTGCCGAGCGATCCGAGGTCGTCGGCGCTCAGCCGGCGCGTCAGCGACCGCGCGAAGCCGAGGAGCGCATCACGTCGCTCCGGCGCCTCACGCTCGATCCGCTCGAAGAGCGACTGGAGGGTCGGATGCACCGACGACGGCGGGTGGACGGAGCCCGGCGACGTGCCTGCCATGACGAGGGCATTGTGTCAGGTCCAGCCGCCCCGGGAACGCGCGGCCACACGCGAGCGCTCACCGAACCCGCGGCATCCGGCGGATCGCTTCGACCAGCTCAGCGGCGCGGTCGTACCGGCCGAACTGTGGCATCACGTAGACCCCCGCGACGCCGTCGTCGCGCAGCTCCGCCACGGTCTCGCACGCGATCGCGAGGCCCTCGGCCCACCCGCGCTCGCCGTCGCCGGCCCGCTCGATCCTCCGGAGCGTCGCGTCGGGGATCGCGATGCCCGGCACCTCGTTGCGGAGGAACCGCGCGTGCCGGGCCGACGACAGCGGCAGCACGCCGGCCAGGAGCGGCACCTCGAGATCCGAGCCCGTCTCGTCGCGGAACACGTCGCGGAACGCGCGCAGCGGCGTCGCGCCGAACAGCGGCTGGGACAGCAGGAACCGGGCGCCGGCGTCGAGCTTGCGCCGGAGCACGCGTGACTCGCGCCTGCGATCGGGCGCGTGCGGTCCGACCGCGGCTCCGGCGAAGAAGGCCGTCGGCTCGCCGATCGATGCACCGGCACGGTCGACGCCGGCGTTGAAGGCTTCGGTGATGAGCGACAGCAGCCCCGTCGCGGTCACGTCGACGTCGTTGAGCGTCTGCGGGTACTCGCCGACGGTCACGGGGTCACCGACGCAGACGAACAGGTTCCGGATGCCGAGCGCATGCGAGCCGAGGAGATCGCCTTGCAGGCGGAGGACGTTCCGGCCGCGCGTCGGGAAATGCAGCACGGTCTCGATCCCCGCGCGCTCCTCGATCGCGCGACAGGCGGCCCACGCGCTCATCCGCATCCTCGCCATCGGTGAGTCGGCGACGTCGATCACGTCCGCCCCGGCGTCCCGGAGCGTCGCGGCGCCGGCGACGACCGTCGCGGCGTTGAACGAGCGCGGCGGCTCCATCTCGACGGCCACGACCAGATCGCCGCGGGCGATCGCGCGCTCCAGGTGGGTCCGTCCTTCGGTGGGCCGGTCGCGGACGGCGACCGCTTCGGCGGGGGTCGTCGTGGTCACGGAGGCAGGCCGTGGCGCGCGCGATCCCACCGCGTCCGCGATCGCCCGGATGTGCTCCGGGCCGGTGCCGCAGCAGCCACCCACGATCGAGGCGCCCGCATCCACGAGCGCGGCGGCGACGTCGGCGACGTAGTCCGGCGTCGCCGGATACACCAGCCTGCCGCCCACCTCCGCCGGGCCGCCCGCGTTCGGGCTCGCGAGCATCGGAAGGTCCGGTGCCGCCCTCCGCATCGCGTCGATGATGCGGAGGGCCTGTGCGGGGCCTTCGCCGCAGTTCACACCGATCGCATCCACGTCGAGATCCGCGACGACGGCAGCCACCGTCGTCGGCGTCGATCCGAGCAGGGTTCGGTCATCGCGCGTGAAGGTCGCGCTGACCACGAGCGGGATCTCCGGCGCCGCCGTCCGCGAGGCGCCGACCGCGACCTCGATCTCCCGGAGATCCGACTGCGTCTCCAGCACGAGGAGATCGACGCCGGCTCCCACGAGCGCGTTCGCCTGTTCGGCGTAGGCGTCGGCGGCCTCCGACTCGGGCACCCGCCCGTACGGCGACAGCCGGACGCCGAGGGGTCCGAGCGAGCCGGCGACGAGCGAGGCGCCCGACGCACGGGCGCAGGTGACCGCTGCGACGCACAGCGCCTCGACACGGTCGGCGAGGCCGTGCCGATCGAGACGGAACCGGTTCGCCCCGAAGGAGTTCGTCAGGACCAACCGGGCGCCTGCCTCCACGAACGAGCGGTGCGCTCGCTCGACGATGTCCGGGCGGCGGACGTTCTCGGCTTCCAGACACGCGTCGGCGGCCGATCCCATCGCGATCAGGGACGTCCCGAGCCCGCCGTCGGCGACGACGATCGATCCGGCCAGGAGGTCGCGGAACTCCTCCCGGTCGAGGCCCCGCGCCTGCGTGCCGTCCACGGCGGCAGTCTCCCATCGTGGTCGCGGCTCGCCCGTGGGGTGCGCTTCCGTCGGGCGGAGGGCCGACGGAACGTCCGTGGCGCCGATGGGACTTCCGGACGTAGCTGCGATCCGCCTTCCCCGGCTACGCTACGCGCGTCGATCCTCGCCGGAAACCAGCGCGGAGCGACGGCCGCGGAGGCCGCGCGCCGGCCGACGGGCCGGAAGAGAGCGGGCCGGAGGAGAGCGGGCCGGGGCGGAACGGGCCGGGAGGGCACGAACCGGATGAACCAGCGCCACACCCGCATCGTGGTGGGTGAAGGGCAGACGCTCCGCAAGGGCCTGCTCCGTTTCGCCCTCGAGGGCGAGGGCTACGACGTCGTGGCCGAGGCCCGCTCGTCGGCCGAGCTCGCCCGCCTCGTCGCCGTCCACGAGCCCGACGTGGTCGTCCTCGATGACGGGATCGGCGCGACGGCCGTCCAGATGGCGCGCGAGCTCGCGCCCCGCGCGAAGATCGTGTTGGTGTGGCCCGGGGCCGTGATGCCGATCGGCGGTGACGCCCGCGTCGAGCCGTCGCAGGTGCTGCAGGAGCTCGGAGCCGCGATCCAGAGGGTCACGGTCCGCCCGACCCCCGCGACCGAGACGTTCAAGAAGCCGGCGTGGATCGACCGCATCCGCAAGGATCCGGCGACGCTCCGTGACCTCCTCGACAAGAGGGGCGGCCTCCCACGACGCCCGAGCGTGACGGAGCTGCAACGACGGGGGCAGCGCCTGCATCCCGTCGAGCCGCCGGAGGGCGAGACCACGCCCGACGACGGAACGGTCGCGCCGGCGCCCGAACCCGACGACGCCGACCGACCCGTTGCGCCCGTGGTGATCCTGCCGGTCCCAGGAGCGGGCGAGCGAGGCTCCGACGACGCGATCGTCGTCGTCGACGGGCCCGGGGGATCGGACGCCGGCGGAACAGCAGACCCCGGGGCCTCCGCCGCGTCCGAGGGCGACGACGCCGCGCCGCGCGACCCGGTGCCCGCCGGGCGAGGGCACGCGTCCGCGGTCACGTCCGAGAGCGACGGTGATCGCCGTGCGGCAGCCGTCGCGCTGCCCCCCGCAGCCGCGGCCGCCGGCGACGTCACCGCGACGGAATGGAACCGCCGCCTCGGATCGATCGCGCTCGGGAGCGCGGCGGTGGCGGGGGCGCTCGTCCTGGCCCTGTCGCTCGGTGGTTCACGTGTCCCGACCGACGTGCTCGCGGCCGATCCGACCCTCCCGTCTTCCGGAGCGGAGCCGCCCGCGACGACGGCGGACGACGTCGGCGTCACGGGCATCGATGGAACCGGCGTGCCGGCCCCCGGCGCACCGGCCCTCGAGCCGGTCCCCGTGGCGCCGTTCGGGTCAGGGACGGCCCCGGACGGAGGATCCGACCCGTCCGACGTGCCGGACGGTCCGAGCCGACCGGGTGGCCCGACGGACCCGGGGGGACCCCCGGACCCAGGTGGCCCGACGGAACCCACGTACCCGCCGTCGCCCACGGAGCCTCCTCCGTCGCCCGAGCCCCCAGAGGGCGTGCGACTTCCTGGCGCGAGCGGCCGCAACCCCCACGATGGTCCTCCAGGCATCACGGGCAACCGTCCCGACGCCCCTGCGCACGGCGGCGGTCATGGTCACGGCGGCGGTCACGGTCACGGCGGCGGTCATGGTCACGGGAACAACGCCGGGGGGAACGCCCCGGGCAACGCCGGCGGGAACGCTCCCGGCAACGCGGGGGGCAACGCCCCGGGCAACGCCGGCGGCAACGGAGCCGGGCACGGGAACGCCCCGGGCAACGCCGGCGGGAACGCTCCCGGCAACGCGGGGGGCAACGCCCCGGGCAACGCCGGCGGGAACGCTCCCGGCAACGCCGGCGGGAACCATGGCGGCGGCGACCGCCCGAAGCACCACCGCCCCGCCTGAACCGGCACCCGCACGAGCGTGGCTCCCGCGACGGTAGCCTGGCCACATGCCGTCCGATCGCGTCTTCAACTTCGGCGCCGGACCGGGAACGCTGCCTCTGCCCGTGCTCGAGCGCGCCCAGGACGAGTTCCTCTCCGTCGACGACGCCGGCGCGTCGCCGCTGGAGGTCTCCCACCGGGGAACGTGGTTCCGCGGCGTGATCGAGCGGGCCAAGGCCGATCTCCGCCGGCTCCTCGACGTTCCGGACGGCCATCACGTCGTGTTCTGCCAGGGCGGAGCCACGATGCAGTTCGCGATGGTGGCGACGAACCTCGCGTCCGGCGGAACGCCCGACTACGTCCTCACGGGAGCGTGGGGCGCCAAGGCGGTGGCGGAAGCCGAGCGGCTCGGCGACGCGCGCATCGCCTGGACCGGCGCCGACGACGGGTTCCGGCGCGTTCCCACGACGCAGGAGCTGGCCTCGGCCTTGTCGCCGGACGCCGCGTACGCGCACGTCACGACGAACGAGACGATCCAGGGCGTGACGTTCCCGCATACGCCCGTCGTTCCGGAGTCGGTGCGACTCGTCGCCGACGCCTCGTCGGACCTCCTCTCGCGGCCCGTCGACGTCGGTCGCCACGCGGTGCTGTACGCGGGCGCCCAGAAGAACGCCGGCCCCGCGGGGGTCACGATCGCGATCGTCGCGGGCGAGGTCCTGGGCGACGTTCCGGACGGGCTTCCGACGATGCTCGACTACCGCACGTACGTCGAACACGGTTCGCTCTACAACACGCCGCCCGTCTTCGCGATCTACATCGTCGGGCTCGTCGCCCGGTGGCTCCTGGAGGACGTGGGCGGCCTCGACGCGATGCTCGAGCGCAACCGCGCGAAGGCGAAGCTGCTCTACGACGTCCTGGACGCGTCGCCGCGGTTCTTCCGCGGGCATGCCGAGGTTCCGTCGCGATCGCTGATGAACGTGACGTTCCGGTTGCCGAGCGAGGACCTCGAGGCCCGCTTCGTCGAGGAAGCCGCCGCGGGCGGCATGATCGAGCTGAAGGGACACCGCAGCGTCGGAGGGATCCGCGCCTCGATCTACAACGCGATGCCGATCGAGGGCGTCCGGGCCCTCGCCGCGTTCATGCGGGAGTTCCGCGACCGCTACGCGGACTGAGATCGGGGCGGCGCGTCTCGGCGAGCGGCTCGCGATCGCCTCGAGGACGACGCGACGCGTGCTATCCGGCGACGAGCGCGATGTCGAACTCGTTGCCGTCGGGATCGGCCATCGTGCGCCACGTGAACGGCTCGAGCTCGCGTGTCTGTCCGTCGACCCAGCGCCCGCCCAACCCCTCGATCCGGCGCGTCGCCGCGTCGAGGTCGGGGACGCCGAGGTCGAGGTGGACGCGGTTCTTCGTTCCCGACTTCGCCTCCGGGACGCGCTGGATGCACACGACCGGCAGGCCCTCGCGGCCCTTCAGGAACGCGAACCGCCCGTCGTCGAACCACTCGTCGATCTCGGTACCGAGCACCGCGCCCCAGAACGCCGCCGAGCGCTCAGGGTCGACCGCGTCGATCGTCACGTAGAGGAAGCTCGCGTCCGTCATCGTCGGTTCCTTCCCGTGTGCGTCACGACGCCATCAGCTCCGCGGCCGCGTCGCCGAACACCTCGGTGTGTCGATCGACGTCGTCGGCGGTCGTCGCCGGCGACATCAACGCCATGTTGTGGAAGGGCGTCATGAGGATGCCGCGGTTCAACAGGTAGAGGTGGATCAGGGCGTCGAGCTCGTGATCCTGTCCCGCTGCGGCCTCGGCGCCGTTCCGCGCGCGGTCCGGCCGGAACAGGTACTCGACGCGGCAGCCGAGCCGCGCGACGTGGAACGGAAGCCCGCGTGCATCGATCGTGTCCTGCACGCCACGTTCGAACCGCTCGCCGAGCTCGATCATCCCGACGAACGCGTCGTCGGTGAGGACCTGGCCGAGCGTCGCGCGCATCGCGGCGAGCGACAGGGCGTTGCCGGCGAGGGTTCCGCCGGTCCCGCCCACGTCGGCGAGGTCCCAGTCGGTCGCCGCGACGATCCGGTCGTTCACCTCCTGGCTCATGCCGTAGCACGCGCTGGGGATCCCGGCGCCGAGGGTCTTGCCGATCGTGACGAAGTCGGGCTGGAGACCCCACGCGGCGGTGCAGCCGCCCGGACCCGCGCTGATCGTGTGCGTCTCGTCGATGATCAGGAGGGTTCCGTAGCGCGAGCAGAGCTCCCGCACGCCGGCGTGGTACCCGTCGTCGGGCAGCACGATGCCGATGTTCGTGAGCGCCGGCTCGAACAGGCACGCGGCGACGTCGCCTTCGGCGAGCGCGCGCTCCAGGCCATCCAGGTCGTTGAACCCCACGACGCGCGTCGTCACGTCGAGGTCGACCGGGCGCCCGACGTTGCCTTCGCGGGCCACCACGCGCCCCTCGGCGTCGAGGGTCGCGAACGTCTCGTCGACGGTGCCGTGGTAGCACCAGTCGTGCACGGCGATCTTCGGGCGGCCGGTCAGCTCGCGCGCCCACCGGATCACGAAGCGGTTCGCATCGGTGGCCGTCAGGGTGAACGACCAGTAGGGCAGCCCGAACCGTCGTGCCATCTCGGCGCCGACCCACTCCGCGTCGGCGGTCGGCAGCATCAACGTGATGCCTTGCGCCGCCTGGCGCGCGATCGCCTCGACGGCCGGCTTCGGGGAGTGGCCGGCCATGCCGCCGGTGTCGCCGAGGCACAAGTCGATGAACGCGTTGCCGTCGACGTCCCAGAAACGAGCACCCTCGGCGCGTTCCACGAACACCGGATGGTCACCGGGCCAGCGGGTCATCCAGTTCATCGGCACGCCGTAGAGCAGGTTCCGCCTCGCGTCCTCGGCGAGCGCTCCGGACCGTCGATGCCGCTCCCGGAACGTCTTCCGCTCACGTTCCATCAGCTCGCGGATCCTCGACCGATCGATCGTCGCCACCGCCGCCTCCTTCGAACCGTCGCGGCCGTCCGGCCCACGGAACGTTCGCCCGCATCGACCGCGGAGCGGGCGCAGTCTAGCGAGCACGGTGGCCGCGCCGCCTGTCGGTCCAGCCCGGACCCGATCCCGCCGAAGCATCGGGACGGATGGGGGACATCGCGACGGGGGAAGCGGTGACGCAGCCGGTCGCCCGGCGCCGGTACCATCGGGCGATGCCGCGAGCCCGCCTGGCACGTTCCGTCGCCGTGGTCGTCGTGGTGGCGCTGTCGACGGCGATCGCCTCGGCGTCGGTCGCGACGGCCGCGAAGGCGCCGTGGGCACGCAAGATCGACGCCCTGATCGGCGAACGCCCGATGTCGGTGGCCGTGGGGAACGACGGCGAGGTGTGGGCCAAGCACCTCCCATGGGTGCGTCGTGCCCCGGCGTCGAACGAGAAGCTCCTGCTGTCGATGGCGCTGTTCGACGCGATCGGGACCGAGCGCACGATCCGGACCGAGCTGCAGACCGGCGGGCGCCGCTCGGGCGGCACGCTCGACGGCAACGTCTGGCTCGTCGGGCGGGGCGATCCCGAGATCGACGACCACCAGCTCGGGGTCCTCGCGCGCCAGGTCGCCGAAGCCGGCATCCGACGGATCCGCGGGTCCGTCAAGGGCTCTCGCGGAGCCTTCGTGCGTGACTGGTGGGCCGCGGGCTGGCGCGAGTACTTCCCGAGCTCCTACATCGCGCTTCCGACGGCGCTCACCTACCGCGGGAACCGCGACCGGCAGGGTCGCCACATCAGCGATCCCGAACGGCGAGCCGCCCGGGCGTTGACGGCGAAGCTCGAGAAGCTCGGTGTCCGCGTCACGGGGCGGCCCGGCGACGGCGTGCCGAGGACGTCGATGCGGACGATCGCCGAGGTGTCCTCGGGTCCGATCGCCGGGATCGTCCGCCGGATGAACGTGCCGTCGCGCAACTTCGCCGCGGAGGTGCTCGGCAAGTACCTCGGCGCCCGGGTCTTCGGCCGGGCCTCGATCGCGACCGGCGCCCGCGCGATCGAGGCGTTCGCCGCGCGTCACGGGGTCACCATCGACGCGAACGACGCCTCGGGGCTGTCGTACGCGAACCGCACGAGCGCGACGGGGATCCTCCAGCTCCTGTGGGTGGCCGACGCCGAGCCGTGGGGCCCGGCCCTACGGGCGTCACTCGCCCGCGGCGGTGAGGGGACGCTCGCAGATCGCCTGCGCGACGTCCAGATCCGTGCGAAGACCGGCACCCTGGAGGCCGTCAGCGCGCTCTCGGGCTGGGTCTGGCTCGAGACGTCCGACGAATGGGCCGAGTTCTCGATCCTCTCCAGCGGTATGTCGACGGCGGTGGCGAAGACGATCGAGAACAAGATCGTCCGGCTGATCTCGAACAACGCATCCGATCCCACGCCCTGAGCCCGCGCGCTCCGGCCCGCGTCGAGGCGGCTCGCTACCCGGAATCGGGGGTCAAGCGGTCCCTGGAACGGGCCGAAACGTGTGAGGCTGATGGTCGACACCACCGCTGATGCCGTGCGCCCCGACGGAGCCTCTCTGACAAGGCGCGTCACCGATGTCCCGGCCGAGCCCTCGCCGAACGCGAAGCCCCGGCGCCGGGACGCCGACGGTTGGCTCGACCGCTGGATGGCGACGGTTCAGGACCTCGATCGCTTGAAGGACACGTCGCCGATGCTCGATGCGACGATCGACGAGCAGATCGGCCGCAAGATCCGGATCGGTGACCGATGGCTGACCGACTGGGCATCGTGCAACTACCTCGGGTTCGACCTCGATCCGGAGATCATCGCGTCGATCCCCGACGCGATCGCGAGATGGGGGACGCATCCTTCGTGGTCGCGGCTCCTCGGCAACCCGCGCCCGTACATCGACATCGAGGAGCAGCTCACGGAACTCCTCGGCTCCGAGGACGTGTTGCTGCTTCCGACGATCACCCACATCCACATGTCGGTCATCCCCGTGCTCGTGGGCGACGGCACGCTCTTCCTCGACGGACGCGCGCACAAGACGATCTACGACGGCGCGATGGTGGCCGCGGGACACGGTGCGAACGTCGTGCGGTTCCGGCACGAGGATCCCGACCACCTCGAGCACCTGCTGAAGACGACGTCGCCGGCGGCGCCGAGGTTGATCGCGATGGACGGCGTGAACTCGATGACGGGCAACGCGCCCGACCTCACCGAGTTCTCGCGCGTCGCGCAGGAGTACGACTGCCTGCTGTACGTCGACGACGCGCACGGGTTCGGTGTGATCGGCGAACACGCGCCCGACGAGCCGTGCAACTACGGCATCAAGGGCAACAGCGTGTTCCGGCACCAGGGCGTCGGCTACGACAACGCGGTGCTCGTCGCCGGCATGTCGAAGGCGTATTCGTCGCTGCTCGCGTTCCTCGCGCTCCCCACGCGCTTGAAGGACGCGCTCAAGGTCCTCGCCCCGCCCTACCTGTACTCGGGACCGTCACCCGTCGCGTCGCTCGCGACCGCGCTCAAGGGGCTCGAGGTGAACCGTCAGCGCGGCGACGCGATCCGCGGCGACCTCGCCCGCAAGACCGATCGGCTGCTCCAGGCGCTCCACGACCTCGGCATCAAGACGCCGAACGAGAGCGGCTACCCGATCATCGAGGTGCCGCTCGTGCATCACGAAGAGATCGACGAGATGGGGCGGTACCTGTTCGAGCACGGCCAGTACGCGACGATGGCGGCGTACCCGCTCGTGCCGAAGGACCAGGTCGGCTTCCGGATCCAGGTCACCGCGTCGAACACCGACGAGGAGGTCGACGAGCTCGTGCAGGTCCTCGGCAACCTGCAGGACCACTTCCAGCTCGAGCAGCACGCCACCTCGCTGGCGTAGCTCAGTCGTTCAGCAACGCCGCGGCCTCGGCGTACGTCAGCCCACCGAGCCATCCTCCGTCCACCCGGATGTCGGTCGCCGTCACGTACCTGCTGTCGTCGGAGGCGAGGAAGACGTAGGCGCCGGTCACGTCGTCGGTGGTTCCGGCGCGGCCCAGGCACGTCGCGATCGGAGCGATCCGCGCTTCGGCATCGTCGTCCGGCTGCATCGGCGTCGAGATCGTCCCGGGCGAAACCGTGTTGACGCGGATGCCCCGGCGGCCGAGCTTCATCGCCGCGTGGTCGCGCATCGCGGCGAGCGGCGCCTTCGACGCGGCGTAGGTGAGGTAGTCGGGGAACGGCCAGAACAGCGCAGCGGTCGCGGTGATCGCGATGCTGCCGCCGTCGCGCATCGCGGGCCCCGCGAGACGCAGGCCGTGGAACACCCCCATCGCGTTCACGTCCAGCTGCCGGCGGAGGCTCGCGGCGTCGTCATCGCTCAGGTCGGGTCCGCCGTCGAGCTCGCTGATGCCGGCGTTCAGGACGACGACGTCGAGGTCGCCGACCAGCTCGCGCGCGTGGTCGAAGGCCCGCTCGAGATCGTCCGGGTCGGCCACGTCGGTCGTGATCATCGAGGCGCCCGCGGCGGCGACCTCCGCACGCTCCCGCCGCGCGACGGCCACGACCTCGGCGCCGTGGCTCACGAACCGACGCACGACCGCGAGCCCGATGCCGGAGGTGCCTCCGGTCACCAGGGCACGCTTGCCCGAGAGCGCCCCCCCGCCGTCCACCGGAACGTTCGCCTCCCTCGGATCGGGTATCTCCCGCGCCCCAGGAGCCTAGTGGGCGGGATCGGGCGGGCCGAGCATTCAAGACGCTCTTCGCGCGGCCGATATCCACCCTGCGATGAAGCGACGCGCATGGATCGTGTACCCGGTCGTGGCCCTGATCGGCCTGGCGGCGTACTTCGCGCTCGACCACAACAGCTACGTCTTCAACCTGGTCGGGCTCACCTCGCCGCTGCTGATCCTCGCGGCGATCAGGATGCACAAGCCCGAACGTCGTGCCCCGTGGGTCTTGATCGCGATCGGGCAGTCGGTGTTCATCGTGGGCGACGTCGTCTCGTACAACTACGAGGCCCTCGCCGGCGTCCTCCCCGGCCTCTTCCCCCTGCAGGGTGGTGGCGTGCCGTTCCCGGGACCCGCCGACCTCCTCTACCTGCTCGTCTATCCGTTCCTGATCGCGGGGATCGTCCTGCTGATCAAGACGCGGATGCCGGGCCGCGACGTCGCCGGTCTGCTCGACTCGTTGATGCTCGCGATCGCCGTCGGCACCGTGTCGTGGGTCGTCCTGATCGCTCCCGTGACCACGTTCCAGGACGCGCTCTCGGTGAAGCTCACGCTGATGGCGTATCCGACGATGGACATCCTCATGGCGGCCGCCGCCATCCGGCTGGCGGTCGCTGCGGGGAGGAAGCCGCCGGCGTTCTTCCTGATGATGGCCGCGATCGGCGCGCTGTTCGCCACCGACGCGATCTACGCGTGGTTCGGCCTCTACACGGCGCAAGGGTACGCGCCCGGCAGCGGCTGGCTCGAGAGCGGATGGGCCGCGTTCTACGTGCTGCTCGGCACCGCCGCCCTGCACCCGTCGATGCACGCGCTCACCGAGCGAGCCCCGATCGCCGAGACGAAGCTCACGTGGCCGCGGCTCGCGATGCTCGCGGGCGCAGCCTTGGTGCCGCCGGTCCTCCGGATCGTCCAGAACCTCCGCGGTGCCGAGGTCGACCCGTACGTGCTGAGCGCGGTGTCGATCGTCATGTTCCTGCTCGTCGTCGTCCGCATGGCCGGTCTGATCCGCGAGCAGCAGGCGTCGACGGCGCGCGAGCGCGCCCTCCGCGAGTCGGCGGCCGCCCTCGTCGCCGCGACGAGCCGCGACGACATCCTGGGAGCAGCGGTCGACGCCGCTCGACGCGTCGTCGGGGACGACGCTGCGATCCGGATGTGCGAAGAGACGATCGACGGCGGCCGGCTCGAGGTGGTCCTCGCGTCCGGCGGTGACGAGCGGGTGGGCGCCGAGTTCCCGTTCGACGACCTGCGCGACCGGAACCGCGCTCAGCTCCTCCACAACGATCCGTTCATCGTCCGCACGAGCGACGGGCACGTGCCCGACGCGCTCGGCGTGCCCGCCACCGACACCGGAACCGTCTTCGTGGCGCCGCTGTTCATCCGCGACGAGCTCCACGGGCTGATGGTCGTCGCGACGCCGGTGGGCCTCCGCCCGACGGTCGCCGACTCGCTGCGCGCGCTGTCGTCGCAGGTCGCGCTCGCCCTCGAGAGCGCAGCGCTGACCGAGGACCTCCTGATCAAGCAGAGCGAGGCGCGGTTCGCCTCGCTCGTGCAGCACTCGTCCGACGTCGTGACCGTGATCGAACCCGACACGACGATCCGGTACGCGAGCCCGTCGGCGGAGCGCGTCCTCGGCTACGCCCCCGAACGGCTGGAGGGCACCCGCCTCGCGGATCTGCTCCATCCCGAGGACGTCGCTCGCGCGCTCGCGTTCCTGTCGGCCGTCACCGAAGGGGAAGGCGACACCGGCCTGTTGGAGTTCAAGCTCCGCCACGCCGACGGGACCTTCCTGCACACCGAGACGCTCAGGACCGCGCTGCTCCACGACCCGAACGTGCACGGGATCGTGCTCAACACCCGTGACATCGGTGAGCGGAAGGCCTTCGAGGAGCAGCTGTCGCACCAGGCGTTCCACGACTCCATCACCGGTCTCGCGAACCGGGCACTGTTCCGCGACCGGGTGCTGCACGCGATCGAGCGGCAGGAACGCGACCAACGTCCCGTTGCCGTGCTGTTCATGGACCTCGACGACTTCAAGACGGTGAACGACTCGATGGGTCACGCCGCGGGCGACCAGCTGCTGCGTGAGGTCGGCGAGCGGATCCGTGGCGAGCTGCGCGCTGCCGACACCGCGGCCCGCCTCGGTGGCGACGAGTTCGCGATCCTGATCGAAGACGGAGGCGACGGGATCGAGGCCGTCGACGTCGCGGATCGGCTGCTCCGCACCCTCGAGGCCCCGTTCCTGATCGAGGACAAGGAGTTCTACGTCCGCGCGAGCATCGGCATCGCGATCGACGACGGCAGCGCGGGCGATCACGGCGAGGCGGGCGCCGAGGCGCTCCTTCGGAACGCCGACGTCGCGATGTACATGGCCAAGGAGAACGGCAAGGGCCGTTACCAGGTCTTCGAACACACGATGCACGAGACGGCGCTGAAGCGGCTGGAGCTCAAGGCCGACCTCCAGCGCGCCCTCGACCACGACGAGTTCGTCCTGCACTTCCAGCCGGTGATCGAGCTCGAGAGCGGCAGGGTGTCGGGCGTCGAGGCGCTCGTGCGATGGATGCATCCGGAGCGCGGGCTCGTTCCGCCCCTCGACTTCATCCCGCTCGCCGAGGAGACGGGGCTGATCGTCCCGATCGGGCGCTGGGTGCTCGCCCAGGCGTGCCGTCGGGCCGTCGACCTGCAGCACGACCACCCGGGCGTGCACATGGCCGTGAACCTGTCCGCGCGCCAGATCCAACGCCCCGAGATCGTCGACGACGTCCGAGACATCCTCGTGTCGACCGGCCTCGATCCCGAGCTGTTGATCCTCGAGATCACCGAGAGCGTGATGATGCAGGACATGGAGCTGTCGATCGCTCGGCTCCGTGACCTCAAGGCGCTCGGCGTGCAGCTGGCGATCGACGACTTCGGGACCGGCTACTCGTCGCTGAACTACGTGCGTCGGTTCCCCGTCGACATCCTGAAGGTCGACAAGTCGTTCATCGACGGCGTGAGCGAGAGCGGGGAGTCCTCAGCGCTCACGGCTGCCGTGATCGAGCTCGCCGGGATCCTGAGCCTCAAGCCGGTCGCAGAAGGCATCGAACGCGCCGATCAGCTCGAGCGCTTGTTGGAGCTGCACTGCGACCTCGGACAGGGCTACTTCTTCGCCAAGCCGTTGCCGCCGGAGGAGCTGAAGCAGATGCTCGCCGAGCGCAAGCAGATGGCCGCCGAGGCCGAGCTCCTCTCCGAGAGCTGAGGCACGCGCCCGCGGGCGTCACAACGGCTCCCCGTACCGCACGATCGGACGGTTCCCGCAGTCGAAGCGGTGCTCGCCGGTCGTCCCGTCCCACGACCATCCGCACCGCTCGTAGAAGCGACGGGCTCGCTCGTTCGTCTCGAGCACCCAGAGCGTCGCGCGCACGAAGCCGGTCTCGCGCAGCCTCGCTTCGGCGCGACGGAGGAGCGCCTCGCCGACACCCGTGCCGGCGACCTCGGGCACGAGGTAGAGCGCGAACACCTCGCCGGTGCCGGGCGGTGGGTCGTCGTCGCGCGTGGGTCCGACGCTGGCGAAGCCGATCACCCGATCGCCGTCGAGCGCCACGACCACCGAACGTGGGTCCGCGGCGACGATCGGCGTCCACCCCCTCGCGCGCTCGTCGACCGAGAGGCCGTCGAGCACCGTCTGAGGGAGGAGGCCGTCGTACGCCCAGCGCCACGACGCGACATGCACCTCGGCGATCGCACGGGCGTCGTCGACCGTCGCCGCGCGGAACATCACCCCCGCGACGGTCGCCACCGTCCTACGCCCCGGCGGTGCGCGGGTGGAGCAGACCGAAGGTGTAGGCGTCGACGAGCGCTTCCCACGACGCCTCGATGATGTTCTCCGAGACGCCGACGGTGGTCCATCCGCGCTCACCGTTCGACGTGTCGATCAGGACGCGGACGACGGCGCCGGTGCCGGACGTCTCCGCGAGCACCCGGACGCGGTAGTCCTCGAGGGTCATGACGTCGAGCTCGGGATAGTCGTTCGCGAGAGCCTTCCGCAGGGCGTTGTCGAGCGCGCCGACGGGACCCTGGCCTTCGGCGGACTCGATGTGACGCGTGCCCTTCGTGTGGACCTTCACCGTCGCCTCGGCGAGCGGCGGCTCGCCGTCGCCGACCCGCTCTTCGACGTGGACGCGGTAGCTCTCCACCTCGAAGAAGGGCTGGGACCACCCGGCCGCACGGCGGAGCAGCAGCTCGAGCGAGGCCTCGGCGACGTCGAAGGCGTACCCGGCCGCCTCCCGCTCCTTGATGTCCTGCACCGCGCGTGGGATCGCGGCGTCGTCGAGCGTCAGCTCGAGCTCGCCGGCCTTCATGCGGATCGTCGCTCCTCCGCCGTAGTCACTCGCGACGACGCCGCGACGGTTCCCGACCGTCTCCGGCGGCACGTGTTCGTACGCCTGGGTCAACCGAGCGACGCCGCTCGTGTGCAGCCCCGCCTTGTGGGTGAAGGCGTGGCGGCCGACGTAGGGCTGGTGACTGTCGGGGGCGAGGTTCGCGACCTCGGCCACGTAGTGCGCCAGCTCCGTCAGATGCTCGACGGAACCGTCCGGCAGGGCGTCGGCCAGGCCCATCTTCAGCACGAGGTCGGCGGTGATGGGCACAAGGTCGGCGTTCCCCGTGCGCTCACCGTAGCCGTTGATCGTGCCCTGCACCTGGTAGACGCCCGCGTCGACGGCGACGAGCGAGTTCGCGACCGCGCACCCCGCGTCGTTGTGGACGTGGATCCCGAGCGCAACCGACGCCCGTGCCTTCACCTCCCTCACGACGCTCGCGACGTCGAACGGCAGCATGCCGCCGTTCGTGTCGCACAGGACGAGCCGCTCGGCACCGGCCTCTTCGGCGGCGGCGAGCACCGCCATCGCGAACGACGGGTCGGATCGGTAGCCGTCGAAGAAGTGCTCGGCGTCGAAGAAGACGCGCCGGCCTTCCCGCCGCAGGAAGGCGACGGAATCCCCCACCATCGCGACGCCCTCGTCGAGATCGGTCCGGAGGGCCTCGGTGACGTGCAGGTCCCACGACTTGCCGACCAGGCAGACGACCTCGGTGCCGGCGTCGAGGAGATCGCGAAGGACCTGCGAGTCCTCGGCCCGCTCGCCGGCCTTCCGCGTCATGCCGAACGCGGTGAGCTGGGCGTGGCGAAGCGTCTCCTTCGTGGCGAGCTGGAAGAACTCGGTGTCCCGCGGGTTCGCGCCGGGCCAGCCTCCCTCGACGAACGGGAAACCGGCTTGGTCGAGCTTGTGCAGGATCCGGAGCCGATCCTCGATCGAGTACGAGATGTCGGCGCGCTGCGCGCCGTCTCGGAGCGTCGTGTCGTAGAGCTCGATGCTCGGGCCGTCGGGCACGTGCGAGCCGGCGTCGCGGTCGGGTCGACTCACGCGAGCGCTCCTTCGACGACGAGATCGCCGACCTCCGTCGTCGTGAAGCCCATCTCGCCGGCGCGCATCGACTTCATCCGCTGCGTCGCCGCGCGGACGCCACCGTCGACGCGGTCGGCGGCCGCCGTCTCACCGAGCTGGCGAAGCAGCATCTCGAGCGCGCCGATCGCCGCGAGCGGATTGATCGTGCCCTTGCCGGTCTCGCTCGGCGCCGTCCCGCCGATCGGCTCGAACATGCTGACGCCGTCGGGGTTGATGTTGCCGCCCGCCGCGATGCCCATACCGCCTTGGATCATCGCGCCGAGATCCGTGATGATGTCACCGAACATGTTGTCGGTGACGATCACGTCGAACCGCGACGGGTCGTCGAGGAAGTAGATGCACGCCGCGTCGACGTGCACGTAATCGGTCTCGACGTCGGGGTACTCGGCGGCGAGCTCATCGACGACCCGCTGGTAGAGGTCGCCGGCGAAGAGCAAGACGTTCGTCTTGTGGACGAGCGTGAGCTTGCGGCGCCGCTCGGGACGCCTCGCGAGCTCGAAGGCGTACCGGACGATCCGATCGACGCCGTGGCGCGTGTTGATCGATTCCTGGACCGCGACCTCGTGCTCGGTCCCCCTGCGGTGGAAGCCGCCGGCTCCGCTGTACAGCCCTTCGGAGTTCTCGCGGACGACGATCATGTCGACGTCGTCCTCGGTATGCGACGGAACGAGCGTCTGCACGCCCGGGTACCGGACGATCGGCCGGTGGTTCACGTACTGGTCGAGCTCGAACCGGATCCTCAGCAGCAGCTCGCGCTCGAGGATGCCGGGCTTCACGCGCGGATCGCCGACCGCGCCGAGGAAGATCGCGTCCAGCTGCTTCAGCCGCTCGAGCTCCTCGTCGAGCAGGACCTCGCCCGTGCGGAGGTACCGGTCCGCGCCGAGGTCGAAGTCGACGAGCTCGTACGTGACGCCTTCGACCCGTGCGACGGCGTCGAGGACCTTGAGGCCCTCGCCGACGACCTCGGGCCCGGTGCCGTCGCCGCGGATCACGCCCAGCGCGTGCGTGGTCATCAGGGCGTGACCTCGTTGCTGCGCTCGACGTCGCCGTTCGACAGCTGGAGCGCGCGGTTCACCGCCGCGAGGAACGCGCGGGCGCTCGCCTCGACCACGTCGGTGGCGACGCCACGGCCGGTCACGCGTCGCCCGTCGACGTCGACCTGGACGACGACGTCACCTAACGCGTCGGTCCCGCCGGTGACGCTCGAGACGTGGAAGCTCACGAGTCGACCCTCGACGCCGGCGGCCCGTTGGATCGCGCCCATCGCGGCGTCGATCAGGCCGTCGCCCATCGCGGATTCCTCGATCACCTCCTCACCCCTTCGCAGGCGCACGGTCGCGCGCGGCTGCAGGTGGGTGCCGCCGCCCATCTGGAGCGACTCCATCACGAGGAGGTCCTCGTCGGCGGCGCCGAGCTCTTCGGCGACGATCGCCGAGAGATCCTGGTCGGTCAGCTGCACCTTCCGGTCGGCGAGATCCTTGAAGCGCGCGAAGGCGCGGTTCAGCTGGGCGTCGTCGAGCGTGATGCCGATCTTCGACAGCGCGTCGACGAACGCGTGGCGGCCGGAGTGCTTGCCCAGCACGAGCTGGTTGCCCTCGAGCCCGATCTCGACCGGGTCCATGATCTCGTACGTCGCACGGTTCGCCAGCACGCCGTGCTGGTGGATGCCGCTCTCGTGCGCGAACGCGCTCGCGCCGACGACGGCCTTGTTCGGCTGCACGGAATACCCCGTCGTCATCGAGACGAGCCGCGAGGTGCGCACGATCTCCTTCAGGTTCAGGCCGTGCGTCACCCCGAGGTGCTCGCGTCGGGTGCGGACGATCATCGCGATCTCCTCGAGCGAGCAGTTGCCCGCGCGCTCGCCGATCCCGTTCACCGCCACCTCGACCTGACGGGCGCCGTTCTCGATCCCGGCCAGGGCGTTCGCGACCGCGAGGCCGAGGTCGTTGTGGCAGTGCGTGGAGACGATCACCTCGTCGGGCGTCTGCTCACGGACCACCCGGATCAGCTCGCCGAACTCCGTCGGCGTCGCGTAGCCGACCGTGTCGGGCACGTTGATCGTCGTCGCGCCGCACGCGACCGCGACCTGGTAGCACTCGAGCAGGAAGTCGAGCTCGGTCCGGGTCGCGTCCTGGGCGCTGAACTCGACGTCGTCGGTGTAGCTCTTCGCGAGCGTCACGTGCTCCCGGACGGAATCGAGCACCTGTTGGGGGCTCATCTTCAGCATCGATTCGCGCTGGACGTCGCTCGTCGAGATGAACGTGTGGATCCGCCAGCGATCGGCGCCCTTCAGGGCCTCGGCCGCGCGTCGGATGTCGCCTTCGGTCGTCCGCGCGAGCGCCGCGATCACGGGTCCCTTCACGCTCGACGCGATCTCGCTCACCGCTTCGAACTCGCCGTGCGACGAGATCGGGAACCCGGCTTCGAGGATGTCGACGCCGAGCCGGGCGAGCTGCTCGGCGATCTCGACCTTCTCCGAACGCGTCAGCGCGATGCCGGGCGCCTGCTCCCCGTCGCGCAGGGTCGTGTCGAAGATGTTGACGTGTTCGGTGGGGGCTACGGCTTCGCTCCTTGAGCCCCCTGTGTGTTCAGTGGGGGCTACCGCTTCGCTCCTTGAGCCCCCTGCTACGCCTACGTCGCCGTCGCTCATGCCGGTGGGACCTTCCTCTCACTCTCCAGCCAGGGCATCATCTGGCGCAGCTGCCGTCCCACGGTCTCGAGCTGGGACGTCTGCGCCTGCTGGCGAAGTCGGAGGAACTCCGGGAAGCCGGCGTCGGCTTCGGCGATCCACTTCCGGGCGAACGTGCCGTCCTGGATCTCGGCGAGCACCTGCTCCATGTTCGCGCGCGACCGCTCGTCGATCACGCGCTTGCCGCTCTGGTAGTCGCCCCACTCGGCCGTGTCGGAGACGCTGTACCGCATCCAGGACAAGCCGCCCTCGTAGATCAGGTCGATGATCAGCTTCAGCTCGTGGAGGCACTCGAAGTACGCGATCTCGGGTTGGTACCCCGCCTCGACGAGGGTCTCGAAGCCGTTCCGGATCAGCTCGGAGACGCCACCGCACAGGACGGTCTGCTCACCGAAGAGGTCGGTCTCGGTCTCCTCCTTGAACGTCGTCTCGATGATGCCGGGCTTCGCGCAGCCGATCGCGGCGCCGTAGGCGAGCGCGCGCTGCTTCGCCTTGCCGGTCGCGTCCCGGTGGACGGCGACGAGGCCGGGCGTGCCGTTGCCCTCGACGTACGTGCGGCGGACGAGGTGGCCGGGGCCCTTCGGCGCGATCATCGTGACGTCGACACCCGCGGGCGGCTCGACGGCGTTGAAGTGGATCGAGAAGCCGTGGGCGAACATCAGCATGTCGCCGTCCTTCAGGTTCGGCGCGATGTCGGACGCGTAGACGTTCTTGTGGGCCGTGTCGGGCAGCAGGCACATCACGACGTCGGCCTCGGCGACGGCCTCGGCGGTGTCGAGCACCCGCAAGCCGGCCTCCTCGGCGGTCCGCCGGCTCGGCGACCCCGGCCGGAGCCCCACGCGGACGTCGAGGCCGGAATCCTGCAGGTTCTGCGCGTGCGCGTGCCCCTGTGAACCGAAGCCGAGCACCGCGATCGTCTGATCGCTGAGGACCCCCGGGTCGGTGTCCTTCTCGTAGTAGATCGTCGCCATCGTTCCCGATCCTTCCCCTGCCTGGAGGTGTGCGCCTCTGCCGCGCCTATCCCGCGCCGGCGGTCTTCGCGGGCCGCAGCACGCGTTCCTTGATGCCACGGTCGCCGCGTGACAGCGCGATCCGACCGGTGCGCGAGAGCTCCACGATGCCGAAGTCCTCGAGCAGCTCGAGCAGCGCCTCGAGCTTCTCGGGCTTGCCCGTCGCCTCGAGCGTGAGGGTGCCGTGCGTCACGTCGAGGACGTTCACGCGGAACACGTTCGCGATCTCCATGATGCGCGGCCGTGCGTCGCCGTCGGAACGGACCTTGACCAGCATCAGCTCGCGCTCGACGGCGCTGCCGGGCTCGTGCTCGAGGATCTTGATCACGTTGATCAGCTTGTTGAGCTGCTTCGTGACCTGCTCCAACGGCTTCGTCTCGACGTTGACGACGATCGTCATCCTCGAGAGGTCGGGAGATTCCGTGGTGCCGACCGCGAGCGAGTCGATGTTGAACCCCCGCGCGGAGAACAGCCCGGCGACCCGCGTCAGGACGCCCGGCTTGTTCTCGACGAGCACCGAGATCGTGTGGAGCTTCTGGTGGCTGCTCATGCGATCGGAGCCTCCGCGGGATCGGTCGTCGGCTGCACGGCTTCGGGACCGAGGATGATGTCGTCGTTCGACGCCCCGGCCGGAACCATCGGGAACACGCCCTCGGACGGATCGACGCGGAAGTCGATCACGACGCTCCGGTCCGTGATCGAGTAGGCCTTCTCGATCGCGGCGTCGACCTCGTCGGCGCTGTCGACGCGCAATCCGACCGCGCCGTACGCCTCGGCGAGCTTCACGTAGTCGGGCACGTCGGGGTTCAGGTAGACGCCGGAATAGCGCTGGTCGAAGAAGAGCTCCTGCCACTGACGGACCATGCCCAGGTAGCCGTTGTTCAAGATCGCGGTCACGAACGGGATGTCCTCGGTGGTGCTCGTCGCGAGCTCCTGCGCCGTCATCTGGAAGCAGCCGTCGCCGTCGATCGCGACGACGCGCTTGCTCGGCTGCCCCACCTTCGCTCCCAGCGCCGCCGGAACCGCGAAGCCCATCGTTCCGAGGCCTCCGGAGTTGATCCAATGCCGGGGGCGCTCGAAGCGCCAGTGCTGCGATGCGTACATCTGGTGCTGTCCGACGCCCGCGACGAGGATCGTGTCGTCGTCGGCGATCGCACGGAGCCGCTCGACCGCGTACTGCGGCTTCAGCGGGCCGTCGGGCTGTTGGTCGTACCGGTAGGGATGGCGCTGCCGCCACTCGCGGAGCTGGCCCAACCACGGGTCGCGGTTCGGCGCGCCCTGGTCATCCTGTCGCCTCGCGATCTCGGCGGCCATCCTGCCGATCACGTCGCGGCAGTCACCGACGATCGGCACGTCGGCGGCTCGGTTCTTGCCGATCTCCGCCGGGTCGATGTCGACGTGGACGATCTTCGCGTGCGGCGCGAACGCGGCGAGCTTGCCCGTGACGCGGTCGTCGAACCGGGCCCCGAGCGCGACGAGGAGGTCGGCCTTCTGCATCGCCGTGACGGCCGTGTAGTTGCCGTGCATCCCCGGCATGCCGAAGCACAGGTCGTGCGAGTCGGGGAACGCGCCGCGAGCCATCAGCGTGGTGACGACCGGGAGCTGGCCGGTGGTCGCGAGGTCGTACAGCTCCTTCGACGCATCGGCCTTGATCACGCCGCCGCCCGCGTAGAGCACCGGACGTTCGGCGGCGAGCATCATCTTGACCGCCTCGACGATCTGCCGTTCGTTGCCCTTCGTCGTCGGCTTGTACCCGGGCATCTTCACGCGCTCGGGCCAGTGCCACGAGGTCTCGTTGATCAACACGTCCTTGGGAAGGTCGACCAGCACCGGGCCGGGGCGACCGGTCGTCGCGATGTGGAAGGCCTCGCGGACGGTCTCGACGATGTCGTCGGGGTCCTTGACGAGGAAGTTGTGCTTCGTGATCGGCATCGTGATGCCGGTGATGTCGGCCTCTTGGAAGGCGTCGTTGCCGACCACCGGCGTGGGGACCTGCCCCGTGATGGCCACGATCGGGACCGAGTCCATCTTCGCGTCGGCGAGCGGCGTGACGAGGTTGGTCCCGCCCGGACCGCTCGTCGCCATGCAGACGCCGGGCTTGCCGGTCGCCCACGCGTAGCCCTCGGCGGCGTGGCCGGCGCCCTGTTCGTGGCGGCAGAGGATGTGCCGGATCGAGCTCCCGTCGACCAGCGGGTCGTAGATCGGCATGCTCGCGCCGCCGGGGATGCCGAAGATCACGTCGACGCCCTCGTGCTCGAGGGCCCGCAGCAGCGTCTGCGCGCCGGTGAGCCGTTCCGGCGTCATCGGGCGATCGCCTCCTCCACGGGACCCGTTTCGACCCGGCGGACGTGTGCCTGCAGCCGGTGCGCCAGGTTCCGGCACGCGCGCTCGAACTCCCACGGCGTCCAGTCGCGTCGGCGCATCTGCAGGACCTCCTTCTCGTGGTCCTCGTCGACGTCGAACCCGGCTCCGAGGTAGACGACCTCGCTCGCGAGGTAGCGGTCGACGACGCCGCGGGTGGAGACGTCGGCGGTCTCGACGGCGACCTGCCCTGGCCCCTCCCAGAGCACGCTCGCCACGATCGCGCCGTCCCGCTCGAACTCGTACCGCATGTGGATCGCTCCTCTCGATGGGCCCTCGATGTCGGGGCGCCGCTGTGGTCTCACGTCTCGCGCGTCGCGTTCCGCGTGGACCCCGGGAGCCGTCGCCGACCGGTCTTCGGCACGTCCACGGACCCCGGGTACGAAAAACCCCTCGCGTGTGCGAGGGGTGAAGGCGCGGAGCACGGCCTCGAGGGCCGGTTCCGCGCCTACGCGATAAGTACGAGGGTGCTGCGCCCGGTGATCACCGTGGTCGTGTGCATGGCTCCGCAAGTCTAGAGGTCATCGCCGAGGTGTCAACCGGTGGACCGGGCGTCGGCCGGCTGGCGGACGTCGATGAGCCCGACGCGACGGACGGCGGCCGTTGCCCGGCCCTGGACCGGCGCCCTCAGGCGATCTGGAACGAGCGCTTCGCGAGACCCATGAAGTACCCCTCGATCGCGGTGTCGGGGCCATCCTCGGGGTCACCGGCGGCGCCGAGCGTCACGAACAGGGGCGCGAAGTGCTCCACCGTCGGATGGGCGTACGGCATGCCCGGCGCCTTCGACCGGAAATCCATGAGGGCGTCGACGTCGCCGCGCCCGAGCATCTCGGCGGCCCACGCGTCGAAGTCCCGCGACCATCCCGGTGGCGTGGCGTCGATCCGCCAGTCCGTCAGGAACGGCAGACCGTGCGTCAGGAACCCCGAGCCGATGATCAAGACGCCCTCGTCGCGGAGCGGCCGAAGGCGCCGGCCGAGCTCGAACAGGCGCTGCGGATCGAGCGTCGGCATCGAGATCTGCAGCACGGGGATGTCGGCCTCGGGGAACATCACCAGCAGCGGAACGAACGCCCCGTGGTCGAGCCCGTAGTCGGGGCGCTCGGCGACGGGCTCGGACTCGGGCATCATCGCCGTCACCCTGCGGGCGAGGTCCGGAGCGCCGGGCGAGGGATAGGTCATCTCGTAGTACCGCTGCGGGAACCCGTAGAAGTCGTAGGTGAGCGGCGCGGCGTCGGCGGTAGCCCCGACCGTGAGCGGCGCCGATTCCCAGTGCGCCGACACGATCAGGATCTGCTTCGGCTTCGGGAGCGTCGACGCCCATCCGGCGAGCTGACCGACCCAGAGCTCGTCATCGACGAGCGGAGGCGCGCCGTGGCCGAGGTACAGCGCCGGCATGCGGCCGGAGCGTGCGTCGTGCTGCTCTTCCGTCTGTTCCGTCGTCATGCGAGCCCCTCTCGGAAGCAGCGTACGTCCGGAGCGCCGATCCGTTCGGGCCTCGGTCTCCGTCCGAGCGGCGCTTCTCTCGTTCGGGATAGGGTGACGGGGGGTAGACCAACCTCGACCGGAGGCAGGGAACCCGACATGAACGCTCTCGCGATCGAATCTCCGCTCGTCGTGGCATCGAACCGCGGCCCCGTCTCGTTCTTCCCGGACGAGGCCGGTGACCTGCGCTCCGAGCGCGGCAGCGGCGGCCTGGTGACGGCGCTCGCCGGCGTGCTCTTCGAGGCCGACGCGACGTGGATCGCCGCGGCCATGACCGACGGCGATCGGCAGGTCGCGGCGTCGAACCAGACGGTCGAGGTCGATCCCGTCGGGCACATGGGGTTCCTCGAGATCGCGAGCGATCGGTACGAGGGGTTCTACAACGGCATCGCGAACCACATCCTGTGGTTCATCCACCACCACCTGTGGGAGGTCGCGACCGATCCCGTGTTCGACGAGGGCACCCTCCGCGCGTGGGACGACTACCGCGAGGTGAACCGGCAGTTCGCGCACGCGCTCGATGCGGAACAGGGCCGCAACCCCGTCTACCTGATCCAGGACTACCACCTGTCGCTCGTCCCGGGGTACCTGCGAGAGCTGCAGCCGCGAGCCCGGATCGCGCACTTCTCGCACACGCCGTTCGTCGGACCGACGTTCATCCGCCTCCTGCCCGACGAGATGCGCGAGTCGTTGCTGCGCGGCATGCTCGGCGCCGACGTCCTCGGCTTCCAGTCCGAACAATGGGCCGAGAACTTCCTGCTGTGCGTGCGTGAGCTTCCGGGGGCCCGCGTCGATCTGCGTCGCCGTCGCGTCGCGATCGACGGGCGCACCGTCCTGGTGCGGAGCTATCCGATCGCGCTCGATCCGGGACCGCTGCGCCGCACGGCCGCCAGCGCCGAGGTCAAGGCTCTGCGCAAGGAGCTCGAGGAGTGGAAGGGCGACGCGAAGCTGCTCCTGCGCGTCGACCGGATGGAGCTGTCGAAGAACGTTCCGCGGGGGTTCATGGCGTACGAGCGCTTCCTGTCCGATCACTCGAACTGGCACGGGCGCGTGAAGTTCCTCGCGTTGCTGCCGCCCTCGCGCACCGACATCCCGGAGTACGCGGCGTACGCGGATCGCTCCTTCGAGGAAGCCGAGCGCGTGAACGCGAAGTACGGGACCGACGACTGGCAACCGGTCGAGATCCGCGCGAAGGAGGACTACGTCGGCGCGGTCGCCGCGTACGGTCTCTACGACGCGCTCCTCGTGAACCCGGTCTTCGACGGCATGAACCTCGTTGCGATGGAAGGCCCGCTCGTCAACAAGCGCAACGGCGTCCTCGTGCTCTCACGCAACGCCGGCGCCTTCGCGCGGCTGGGGCGCCACGCCGTTCCGGTGAACCCGTTCGACCTGAACGAGACGGCCGAGGCGATCCGGTTCGCGCTGGAGATGCCGACCGACCAACGGATGCGGCGGGCGCGAGGGCTCGCTCGCGCCGTCCTGGCGCACAGCCCGGCTCGGTGGTTGACGACGCAGCTCCGCGACGTCGACGCGGCGCAGGGGCTCGGCTCAGAGGGTGCGCAGCAGCTCGACGACGCCGGCGGGCCCTTCCACGACCACGTCGGCGGCTTCGCGCAGGGCCACGGGGGTTTCGTCACCGAGCACGGCGACCTTCCGCACCAGCACTGAGTCACCGCGCCGCCCGGCGTACCGGTCGAGCGCGTCGAACGCCTCCAGGTCGGCGACGTCGTCGCCCGCGTACAGCGCCGCGGCCGGCTCAGCGTCGTCGAGGATCGCGGACACAGCCTCACCCTTGCCGCCAGCACCGGCGGGCGCCAGTTCCCAGACCCGCTTGCCGGCGAGGACGCGGAACCCCGCCCGCGTCGCCACGGCGTCGAGCACCGGAAGGAGCGCCGCAGCCGCCCCGTCGGGATCCGCGGTGTTCCGGTAGTGCACCGCCACCGACGCCCCCTTGGCCTCGACCTGCGTCCCGTCGATCGCGTCCGCCGCGCGCGCGACCTCCTCGACGACCGCCGGCGGCACCGGTGGCAGCCCTTCGAAGCCGTACAGCCCCGCGATCCGCAACCCGTCGACCGGGCCGAGCAGCCGGCGGACGACCTCGGACGGGCGTCCCGTCACGATCCACACCGAGGCGACCCGGCCGACGAGCGCAGCGAGCGCAGCCGACGCGCCGCTCACCGGTCGAGCGTCTTCGGGCCGCTCGACGATGGGCGCGAGCGTCCCGTCGAAGTCGAGCAGCACGACCGCCTCGGCTCGCCGCTCGCGGACCGCGGCGAGGTCGATCACGGCGGCGTCCTCACCGCGGCGGCGCGCCCCGACGGCACCCGCAGCCGCGGAAGGAGCCCCAGCCGGCGACGCCGCTCCGACGGCCCCGTCACGCCGCGGGAGAGGTTCCGAGCCGTTCCGATCAGCGAGACGTGGGAGAACGCCTGGGGGAAGTTCCCGAGCATCCGTCCGCGGACGGGGTCGTACTCCTCGGCGAGGAGCCCCACGTCGTTCCGCACCTCGAGGACGCGCTCGAACAGCGCCCGCGCCTCGTCGTCGCGGCCTTGGAGCGCGAGGCAGTCGGCGTACCAGCACGTGCACGCGATGAACGCACCCTCGGCCCCGTGGAGACCGTCGACGCCGGTCGACGTGTCGTAGCGGTGGATGAAGCCGTCGACCATCAGCCGTTCGCCGATCGCCGCGACGGTTCCCGTGACGCGTTCGTCGTGGGCGGGGAGGAACCCGACGAGCGGCATCATCAGCAGCGACGCGTCGAGGTCCGACGAGCCGTACGACTGGGTGAACGACCCGAGGGTGGCGTCGAACCCCTCGCGGCACACCTCGTCGTGGATCTCGTCGCGGATCGCACGCCACCGGTCGACGGGACCCGCGAAGCCGAAGAGCTCGACGTCGCGGATCGCGCGGTCCACGCCGACCCACGCCATCACCTTCGAATGAGTGAAGTGACGCCGGCCGCCGCGGACCTCCCAGATGCCTTCGTCGGGCTCGCGCCAGCGGGACTCCAGCATGTCCATCAGCCGCAGTTCGATGTTCCAGACCGCCGACTCGTGCGGGAGCCCCTCGCGGGCGGCCTGGTGGAACAGGTCGAGGACCTCGCCGTAGACGTCGAGCTGGAACTGACCGCCGGCGTCGTTCCCGACGCGCACGGGACCGGACCCCTCGTACCCGTCGAGCCAGGGGAGCTCCGTCTCGGGGAAGCGGCGCTCCCCCGCGAGGCCGTACATGATCTTCAGGTCGCGCGGGTCGCCGGCGATCGCGCGGAGGAGCCACTCCCGCCAGGCTTCGGCTTCGCGCTCGTAGCCCGCCATCAGCATCGCGTAGAGCGTCAACGTCGCGTCGCGGAGCCAGCAGAAGCGGTAGTCCCAGTTCCGCTCGCCGCCGAGGGACTCCGGGAGGGACGTCGTGACGGCGGCCACGATCCCCCCGGTGGGTCGGTAGGTCATCGCCTTCAGCGTGATCAGCGAGCGGACGACCGCGTCGCGCCAGTCGCCCCGGTAGGTGCACCGCCGCGCCCATTCCCGCCAGAACCGGGTCGTGTTGCGGGCCGCATCCCACGGATCGATCGGCGGAGGCGCGTCCACGTGCGACGGATGCCACACGAGCACGAACGATTCCCGCTGCCCGGCACGCACCACGAACGCCGCCGTCGCCTCCCCCGTCACGATCTCGAGCGGAACGTCGGTCCGGAGCTCGACCGCGTCGGGCCCCGCGACCGCCGAGAAGCCGCGCCGGGCCGGGCGCATCCACGGGATCGCTGCGCCGTAGTCGAACCGCAGGTTCAGCTCCATCCGCATCGGCACCGTGCCGCTGACGCCCTCCACCAGACGGACGACCCGCGCCTGTCCCTTCCGCGGGGTCATGAAGTCGGTGACGCGGACCGTGCCCGACGGCGTCTCGTGCAGCGTCTCGAGGACGAGGGCGTCGTCGCGATAGGCGCGGGTCGAGCGGGTCGGCGCCACGGCCGGCCCGAGGGCCCAGCGCCCGTGCGAGCCGTCCCCGAGCAGCGCGGCGAAACAGGCGCCCGAGTCGAACCGTGGCAGGCAGAGCCAGTCGATCGAGCCGTCCCGCCCCACGAGCGCGCCGGTGTGCGTGTCACCGATCAGCGCGTAGTCCTCGAGGGGGAGCGGCATCCCGCAGGACGTTACCGGTCGGGCGGCCCATGCGCGCCGAAGGGCCGCTCGGAAGATCGATCCGACGACCTCAGCCGAGGACCGAGAGGAACTCGTCGAGGTTCGGCGTCACGTGGTACGTCGGCTCGACGTGGCCTTCGAACGCCTCGATCGTCTTGTACCCGTTGCCCGTGACGTAGGCGACGGTCTCTTCGTCTGGTCGGATCGCGCCCTGGTCGACGAGACGTTTGAGGTTCGCGATCGTCACGCCGCCGGCCGTCTCGGTGAACACGCCCTCGGTCTCGGCGAGCAGGTGGATGCCGCCGCGGATCTCGTCCTCGGTGCACCACTCGATCGCCCCGCCGGTCTCCCGGGCGACCTTCAAGGCGAAGTACCCGTCGGCCGGGTCGCCGATCGCCAGCGAACGGGCGATCGTGCTCGGCTTGACCGGTGTCACGTCGTCGGCACCGTCGCGGAACGCCTGCGCGACGGGACGACAGCCCTCGGGCTGGGCGCCGCTGACCCGGTATGGCTTCGCGTCGACGGCGCCGATCGCGATCAGCTCCGCGAACGCGCGATGGATCTTCGTGAGCAGCGCGCCGGACGCGATCGGCACGACGACGTGGTCGGGCAGGCGCCACCCGAGCTGTTCCGCCGTCTCGAAGCCGAGCGACTTCGAGCCCTCGGCGTAGTACGGACGCATGTTGACGTTCACGAAGGCCCACGGCAGCGCCTCGGCGACCTCGCTGCACAGGCGGTTCACGTCGTCGTAGTTGCCCTTCACCGCGACGACCTTCGCGCCGTACACCTCGGTCGCGATGATCTTCGCGCGCTCGAGGTCGTCGGGCACGAACACGTAGCACTCGATCCCTGCCTTCGCGGCGTGGGCCGCGGTCGCGTTCGCGAGGTTGCCCGTCGACGCGCACGAGATGGCATCGAAGCCGAACGCACGTGCCATCGTCGTCGCCACGCTCACGACGCGGTCCTTGAAGGAGTTCGACGGATTGACCGAGTCGTCCTTGATCCACAGCCGCTCGAGCCCGAGCCTGCGCGCGAGGTTGTCGGCGCGCCGCAGCGGCGTGAAGCCGGCCCCGAGGTCGACCCGCTCGATCCCTGGACCACCCGGCAACAGCGACTCGTATCGCCACAGCGTCGGCGGACCGTTCTCCGCGGCCTTCCGGAACGCCATGCCGTCGACGGTGTCGAGGTCGTACGCGGGCTCGAGCGGCCCGAAGCATTCCTCGCAGATCGTCAGCGGCTCGACCGCGTACCGTGCTCCACAGATCCTGCACTGCAACGCGGCAGGGGTCGTGATCGCGGTCACCACGTGACCGCCCCGTGATCGGCGCTGCCGACGGTGCGCGCGTACTTCGCGAGCGCTCCCTGCGTGTACCTCGGCTCCGGCGCCACCCAAGCCGCGCGCCGTGCCGCGAGCGCATCGTCGTCGACGAGCACCTGGATCGTGCGTGCGTCGGCATCGATGCGGATCGTGTCGCCCTCCGCGACGAGCGCGATCGGTCCGCCGACGAACGCCTCGGGCGCGATGTGACCGACCGAATAGCCCTTCGTGGCGCCGCTGAAACGGCCGTCGGTGATCAGCGCGACGTCCTTGCCGAGGCCTGCGCCGGCGACCGCGGCCGTCACCGCGAGCATCTCCGGCATGCCCGGCGACCCCTTCGGACCCTCGTAGCGGATCACGATCACGTCGCCGGGTACGCTCGGGCCTCCCGTCCCGGCGTCGAACGCGGCCTGCTCGGAATCGAACGGGCGAGCGCGACCCTCGAACACGAGCGACTCCGCTCCAGCGGCCTTCACCACGGCCCCGTCGGGCGCGAGGTTCCCACGCAGGATCGCGATGCCGCCCCACGGATGGATCGGTGCGCTCGCCGCGCGGACGATCTCGCCGTCGGGCGCCGGCGGCGGAGACGCTTCGAGGTTCTCCGCGATCGTTCGACCCGTCACCGTCATGCAGTCGCCATCGAGCAGCCCGAGATCGAGGAGCTCCTTCATCACGACGGGCACGCCACCGACACGGTCGAGGTCGCTCATCACGAAGCGACCGGCCGGACGCACGTCGACGAGGTGGGGGACGCGCCTCGAGATGCGGTCGAAGTCGTCGAGCTCGAGATCGACGTGTGCCTCGCGGGCGATCGCGAGCAGGTGGAGCACCGCGTTCGTCGATCCGGCGATCGCCATCACGACCGCGATCGCGTTCTCGAACGCCGCGCGCGTGAGGATCTGCCGGGGACGCAGATCCATCTCGAGGACCTTCGTCGCCGCGATGCCGGACTCCCGCGCCGCGACCTCGAGGCGGTAATCGACGGCGGGCGGCGATGCGCTGCCGGGGAGCGACATGCCGATCGCCTCGCCCACGGCGGCCATCGTGTTCGCCGTGTACATGCCGGCGCACGATCCCGTCGTCGGGCACGCCGCCCGCTCGATGTCGCGGAGCTCGGCATCGCTCATCGACCCCTTCGCGTGCGCGCCCACCGCCTCGAACACGTCTTGGATCGTGATGTCACGTCCCTGGTAGGTGCCGGGCAGGATCGTTCCGCCGTAGAGGTAGACGCTCGGCAGGTCGAGACGGGCCATCGCCATGAGCATCCCGGGCTCGGACTTGTCGCATCCCGCGATCCCGACGAGACCGTCCATCCGTTCGGCGTGCATCACGAGCTCGACGGAGTCCGCGATCAGATCGCGGCTCATCAGCGACGCCTTCATCCCCTCGTGTCCCATCGCGATGCCGTCGGAGACGGCGATCGTCGTGAACTCGATCGGAACCGCGTCGCCCTGCCGAACGCCCTCCTTCGCGAGCGCGGCGAGCTTGTCGAGGTGGTAGTTGCAGGGCGTCACCTCGTTCCAGCTCGAGGCGACGGCGACCTGCGGCTTGCCGAAGTCGTCCTCGCTGAAGCCGACGGCGCGCAGGTAGGCCCGCGCCGGCGCGCGCTGCGGCCCCTCCGTGACCTCCCAGCTGCGAGGACGGTTCCGACCCTCTGCCATGAACGAACCCCCGATGCGACACGACGCCCGAAGGGCGCGCGGCCAAGAGATGGAAAGGCCACCACGGTAGCAACGCCGCACGGAGGCCGACCCGCCTCGGCGGGCGCGGTCGGCTCGATTACGCTACGCGCCCGATGGCTCCCGTCGCCCTGCCTCCCAACGCCGGCCGCAGCTGGTGGCTCCGCGACGCGCTCGCCGACGACGACGCGCCGCCGTCACCGCCGCTCGACCGCGACACCGAGGCCGACGTCGTGATCCTCGGCGGCGGCTACACCGGGATGTGGACCGCATGGTTCCTGAAGGAGCTCGATCCCGGCGTCGACGTCGTGATCCTCGAGCAGGACATCTGCGGCGGCGGCCCCAGCGGACGCAACGGCGGCTTCCTGAACTCCTTCTGGCACGGGCTTGCGACGCTGACTCGCGAGTTCGGCGACGAGGAGGCGGTGCGGCTCTGCGAGGCGGGCGAGCGGAGCGTCGTCGAGATCGGTGCGTGGTGCGAGGAGCACGGCGTCGACGCGTGGTTCCGCCACGACGGCGAGCTGAACGTCGCATCGTCACCCGTGCAGGTCGGCGAGTGGGCGAGCCTCATCATGGCGGCCGATCGCCTCGGCATCGCCGACCGCTTCCGCGTGCTGGACCGCGACGGCGTGCGGCGCGTGATCGACTCGCCGGTGTTCGAGGGCGGGGTCCTGTCGACCGACGGCGCCACGGTGCAGCCGGCGCGACTCGCGCGCGGGTTGCGTCGCGTCCTGCTCGAGCGCGGCGTCAGGATCCACGAGCGGACGCCCGCGCGACGGTTCGGCGCCGGGTCCGCCACCGTCGTCGACACGCCCGACGGCACGGTGCGCGCGGGCGCGGCCGTCATCGGCCTGAACGCGTGGGCCGCCCACTGGCGCCGTTTCCGCCGGACGCTCACCGTGCGTGGCTCGTACATCGTCCTCACCGCGCCCGCTCCCGAGAAGCTCGAGGCGATCGGATGGACCGACGGCAAGGGCTTGTCGGACTTCCGCGCAGCGCTGCACTACGTGCGCACGACACCCGACGGGAGGATCGCGTTCGGGGTCGGCGGGATGCAGCCGAACCTCGCGCGACGGATCGACCCTCGCTTCGCGTACGACGAGCGGTCGATCCGGATCGCGATCGAGGACCTGCACCGGATGTTCCCGACGTTCGCCGACGTTCCGATCGAGGCTGCGTGGGGAGGTCCGATCGACGTCCACGGGTCGCACCTGCCGTCGTTCGTGACGCTCGACGGCGGCAACGTCCACGTCGGCCACGGGTACACCGGCAACGGCGTCGGACCGGCCCACCTCGGCGGCAAGATCCTGGCCCACAAGGCGCTGCATCGCGACGACGACGTCCTGCGGTTACCGGTCGTCGACCTCGAGCCGAAGCGGTTCCCTCCCGAGCCCATCAAGTCGCCGGGAGCGGCGGTCGCCAACCTGGCCATCCTCGCGAAGGACCAGGCCGAAGACGGCGGCGCCGAGCCGAACCCGTTCGTCGACTTCGTCGCGAGGCTCCCGCGCCGGCTCGGCTACAACCTCGGACCGTAGGCGTGGCGACGACGCGGTGCCGACCGTGACGACCGCGCCGTGGCGAGCCGTGGCGACGACGCCGTGACGACGATCGGATCTCCCCTGACCGCGCTCCCCCGACAGGCGCATCGCTCGTGGTGGATGGAGGAAGCGGTCGCCGACCCCGCGTTCGGCTTCGAGCCGCGACCCGCGCTCGGCGCCGACACCGAGGCCGACGTCGTCGTCCTCGGCGGGGGCTACACCGGCATGTGGACCGCGTGGTTCCTGACCGAGCGAGAGCCGGGGATCGACGTGGTGCTGCTCGAGCACGACGTCTGCGGCGGCGGCCCGAGCGGCCGGAACGGCGGGTTCTGCTACGGCGTCTGGGAGGACCTCGAGATCCTCACGAGGCGCTTCGGCGACGCCGAGGCGATGCGGCTCGCCGACGTCGCGCAGCGATCGGTGGACGAGATCGAGACGTGGCTCACGGCGCACGACGTCGACGCGTGGTTCACGCGTGCGGGCCACCTCACGATCGCCACCTCGCCCGCGCAGGACGGCGCGTGGGACGCGCTCGTCGCCGAGGCGACGCGTCTCGGCGTGGTCGAGGGGCGGTTCGTTCCGCTCACCGCCCGAGAGGTACGCGAGCGCTGCGACGGCGTCGGGTTCCGCGGCGGGCTCCTCCAGCCGCGGAACGCGACGCTGCAGCCCGCCAGGCTCGCGCTCGGGCTCCGTCGCGAGCTCCTGGCCCGTGGCGTCCGGATCCACGAGTCGACGACCGTGCGGCGGTTCGGGACCGATGGCCGCGGCGGCGGCGTGACGATCGAGACGGCCGGCGGCAGGCGCGTCCGCGCTCGGAACGCCGTCCTCGGCCTGGGCGCCTGGACGTCGTCGCTCCCGCGGTTCCGGCGGGCCGTCGTGGCGCGCGGGACGTACATCGTGATCACCGCACCCGCCCCCGACCGGCTCGAACGGATCGGCTGGACCGGTGGCGAGGGGCTCGCCGATTGGCGCACGGCCCTGCGGTACTTCCGCACGACGCCCGACGGTCGGATCGCCTTCGGTGCCGGCGCGGCCACGGCGGGCGTCGGAACTGGCCTCGGCCCGCGGCTCCGGTACGACGAGACGTCGATCGCACGGCTCGTCCGGGACCTGCGCCGGTTCTTCCCTCCGTTCCGCGACGTGGCGGTCGAGGCCGGTTGGGGCGGCCCCATGGACGTCACCGGTCTCCACCTCCCGTTCTTCGCCACGCTCCCGGGCGGTGCGATCCACGTCGGCGTCGGCTACACCGGCGGCGGCGTCGGCCCCTGCCACCTCGGCGGCAAGATCCTGTCGGCCCTCGCTCTCGGGGCGGAGGACGAGCACACGTCGCTGCCGCTCGTCGGACTCGAGCCGATGCGGTTCCCGCCGGAGCCGTTCCGCTCGGTCGGCGCCGCCGTGATCCAGGGGTCGATCGTCCGCAAGGACGAAGCGGAGGACCGCGGCGCGCGACCCGACCCGCTGACGGAAGCCCTGGCGCGGCTCCCACGGCGGATCGGCTTCGAGATCGGCCCGTAGCGCCTCCCACGTTGTCGCGTTCCGGGCGCGGAAGGAGGATGGCCGCATGGCATCCGTCGTCGTCGCGGATCGGTTGACGAAGTCCTACGGATCGACGCGCGGCGTCGTCGAGCTGACGTTCGAGGTCGACGCCGGCGAGGTCTTCGGATTCCTGGGTCCGAACGGCGCCGGCAAGACGACGACGATCCGGACGATGCTCGACCTCATCCGCCCGACCGAGGGTGGGATCACCGTCTTCGGCCTGCGGCCGCGCGACGACGCGCCCGCGATCCACGCGCGCGTCGGGTACCTCCCGGGCGAGCTCGCCCTCTACGAGCGGATGACCGCGCTCGAGCTGCTCTCGGCGTTCGGGTCGTTCCGCGGCGGCGTGGCGCGGTCACGGATCGACGCCCTCGCGGAACGCCTCGGGCTCGACCTCACGCGGCGGATCCGTTCGCTGTCGCACGGCAACAAGCAGAAGGTCGGGCTCGTGCTCGCGTTCGCCCACGAGCCCGAGCTGCTGATCCTCGATGAACCGACCCAGGGTCTCGACCCGCTGATGCAGCAGGAGTTCTACGCGATGATCGACGAGGCGAGGTCGCGGGGCGCCACCGTGTTCCTCTCGTCCCACGTGATGCCCGAGGTCGAGCGGGTGTGCGACCGCGTCGCGATCATCCGCGAAGGGCGACTCGTGACGGTCGCCGACGTCGGTGAACTCAAGGCGCGAGCGGTGCGCCGTCTCGCGTTCCACTTCGACGGCCCGGCGCCGCTGCAGGCGTTCACGTCGCTGCCCTCGGTCCGCGACGCGGAGGCCCACGGCGACACGCTCCGTCTCACGGTCCAAGGGGTCGTCGATCCGGTCGTCAAGGAAGCCGCGCGCCACACGGTCGTGAGCATGGAGTCCGAAGAGGCGAGCCTCGAGGAGATCTTCCTCGCGATCTACCGGGACGGGACGCACCGAGACGCGAGCGACGGCGACGGGAGCGACGGTTGAGCGTCGAGATCGCACGGCCGGATCGACTGTCGGTCCTCCGGGTGAACCTGGCCCAGCAGCGACGCGCCCTCGTCTGGTGGGCGATCGCGATCGCGTTGATGGCCCTGCTCTTCGCGGCGGTCTATCCGAGCGTCCGCGACAGCGGCGACACGTTCGACGACTACCTCGAGCAGCTCCCGGACGCGTTCCGGTCCATCCTGGGCGAGGACCTGACATCACCGGCCGGTTACCTGTGGAGCCAGCTCTTCAGCTCGATGGGGCCGATCGTCTACCTCGTCTACGCGATCGGCGCGGGAGCGAGGGCCATCGCCGGCGAGGAGGAGGCCGGCTCGCTGGACCTGGTCCTCGCGACGCCGCTGCGGCGCACCGTCGTGCTCCGCGACAAGGCGCTCGGCCTCGTGAGCGGGACGGTGCTGCTCTCGGCGGTGCTGTTCGTCGCGCTCGCCATCCTGGGCCCAGCCTTCGACATGACCGTGCCCCTCGGCGACCTGCTCGCGGCGCACGCCGTCCAGGCGCTGCTCTCGCTCGCGTTCGGCATGATCGCGCTCGCCATCGGGGCCGCGACCGGCGCGCGCGCCCTCGCGATCGGCGTCACGTCGGCGCTCGCCGTCCTCACGTACCTGCTGTGGGCGCTCGCACCGAGCGTCGACGCGCTGGAACCGGTGCTGCCGCTGTCGCCGTTCCGCTGGTTCGCCGACCCCCAGCCGGTCGCCGAGGGCACCGAGCTCGTGAACGTCGTCGTGCTGGCGGCGATCTCGGCGGTGGCATACGCGATCGGGCTCGTCACGTTCCGCGAACGCGACCTCGCGACGTAGCGTCACCCCGCGGCGACGACCGTCCTCCCGGCTACGGGTCCGGATCAGCTCACGAGAACGGCTCGTATCCCGGCGCCGCGAGGGGCCACGGTTCCGCGGCTTCCCAACGCTCCGCGACCGCGAGCACGACGTCGTCACGGAACCGAGGGCCGGTGAGCATCAGGCCGAACGGCACGCCGTTCGCCGACACGCCGGCGGGGACGCTGATCGCCGGGTGGCCCGTGATGTTCGCCGCTCCGGTGTTGTACGCGCCGATCGGCGTCGCGTCGACGTCGGCACCGCCCGGCGATCCCGGCGACGAGCCGTCGACCGCGAAGCCCTCGACGCACATCGTCGGGGAGGCGAGGATCGCGTCGTCGCCGAGAAGTTCGTCAAGTACCTTGACCATCTTGAAGCGCCGGCGTCGAGCCGCGATGTACGCCTCGGCGGTCGTCCGCTTCGCGAGCTCGTTCGCGTACCGGACGTACGAGGTGAGCTCGGGCTCGCGTCGATCGAGCTCGTCGCCGCCGACCCAGGCCCGCTCCTCGATCGCGACGAGCGTGTACCAGTCGTCGTCGATCGACGTCGGGAACGGCGGGTCGATCGTCTCCACCGGCAGACCGGTCGCGTCCGCGAGCGTGGCGAGCGCCCGGTCCCAGCTCGCGGCGACGCCGTCCGGCAGAGGGCCGTACGGGCACATCCGCGGCGTGGCGACGATCCGTTCCGGCCATGCGCCTGCTCGCGGCTCCCACGACGGAACCGCGGTCGGATCGCCGTGCACCGGCCCGCGCATCACGTCGAACAGCACGCGGACGTCGGCCACGCTCGTCGCCATCGGACCCTTCGTCGACAGGTCGATCCACGACGGCACGGGGTCGCGGCCGATCAGCCCGTTCGTCGGCTTCAGCCCGGCAAGACCGCAGAACGCCGCCGGGATCCTGATCGACCCGCCGCCATCGGTTCCGGTGGCGATCGCGGCGAGGCCGGCCGCGATCGCCGCGCCGCTCCCCCCGCTCGACCCGCCCGGTGTCCACGCCGGAGCCCAGGGGTTGCGCGTCGGACCGAACAGCCGGTTGTCGGTGAACCCCTCGAAGGCGAACTCCGGGAGGTTCGTCTTGCCGACGACCACCGCACCGGCCGCGCGGAGGCGTCCGATCACCTCGTGGTCGCGCGTCGCCGGAGGCGCGTCGGCTCGCAGCAGCGACCCGTACGTCGTCGGAAGTCCCTCCACGTCCTCGTTGTCCTTCACCAGCAGCGGCAGCCCCGCGAGCCGTCCCGGATCGTCGCCCGCCACGACCGCCGCGTCCACGCGTCGGGCGTCGTCGACGGCTCGATCGCCGCACGCGAGGACGACGGCGGCGATCGCCGGATCGAACCGCTCGATCCGATCGAGAGAACGTCGGACCAGCTCCTCCGACGACACCGCGCGGCGCCGGACCGCTGCCGCGAGCTCCGCGAGCACCTAGCCCCCCTCCCCCTTCGACGCGATCAGCCACAGGCGTTGGGAGCCGAGCTCGAAGTCGAACAGCTCGTCGTCGCGGAGCTCGAACGACTCGAACCCCGCCTCGCGCAGGAGCTCCGTCAGCTCGTGCACCGGATACACCCGGACCGACGTGCGGTGCGAACCCGCCGGAACGCCGCTCCGCACGAAGGTCCACTCGGTCTCGACGCGACCGGTCCCCATCACGAGGGACGCTTCCTGCAGGACGACCGTGTCGTCGACCCGGAACCACGTCCGTTCACGGAACCGCGGGTACAAGGTCTCGAGCGACGGGGTGTCGATCAGGTAGCGCCCGCCCGCCCTCAGGGCCCGCGCGACCGAAGCGGCCTGTGCGAGGTTCCCGGCGTCGTCGAAGTACCCGAAACTGCCCCAGAAGCAGATCGCCGCGTCGAACTCGGCGTCGTAGGTCAGCTCGCGCATGTCGCCCACCTCGAGGGTGACGTTCGTGAGGCCGCGGCGCTCGGCGTCACGACGTCCGGCCTCAACGAACGCGGCGATCGCGTCGACGCCGACCACCACGTATCCGGCCGCGGCCAGCTCGAGCGCGATCCGACCATCGCCCGCCGGCACGTCGAGCACGCGCGCCCCGGCGTCCAGGCCGAGGGCTTCGATCACGCGTTCCGTCTGATCGGCGGTGTCCTCGACGCTCGACCAGTTCCGCTGGACCGCCTGCCAGGCCTCGGACGAGAACATCTCCTCCCACCACTCGGCCACCGTCGGTCCCTCCGGGGTCAATCGCGCGCGATGAGCCGACGAACGCCGTCGATCGCCGCGTCGAGGCCGTCGGTGAGGCGCGTGCGGCGGGCATCGCGCAGGATCGCGGTCGCGGCGTTCCGGCCCGGGACCGCCATCACGCCGCCGCCGGGGTGCGTTCCGCCGCCGCACAGGTACAGGCCGCGGATCGGCGTCGTGTAGTCCCCGTGGAAGGGGATCGGACGGAACGAGAACAACTGATCGGGCGTGAGCTCGCCCTGCATGATGTTCCCCCCGAGGAGCCCGAAGCGCTCCTCGAGATCCTTCGGCGTCAGGACCTCGACGTGCTCGACGAGGTTCGGCAGGTCGGGCGCGTACGCGGCCAGGGTCTCCACGATCTTCGCCGCCCACGCGTCCCGTGTCGCCTGCGTGTTCGGGGCGTCGTACGGCATGTACTGGGTGAACGCCATCATCAGGTGCTTGCCGTCGGGAGCGAGTCCGTCTTCGTGCGCCGTCGGGAACATCACCTCGGCGTACGGATGCGTGCTCGGCTCGCCGTACTTCGCGTCGTCGAAGGCCTTCTCGAGGTACGTCATCGACGGAGAGACGGCCATGAGACCGCGGTGGACGTCACCCTCTTGGTCCCACGGAGGGAACGAGGGCAGCGCCGACAGGGCGACGTTGACCTTGACACTGCCGCTGCGCGTCCGGAACCGCTCGACGTCTCGGACCACGTCGCTCGGAAGGTGGTCGCGGCCGACGAGGTCGAGGTACGTCGTGGTCGGATGCGCGTTCGACACCACGCGATCCGCGCGGATCAGCGATCCATCCGCGAGCTCCACGCCGATCGCCCGGCCTTGGCCGTTGACCGCCACGCGCCCGACCGGCTCGCCGGTCCGGATCTCGACGCCCGCGTGCCGAGCCGCGTCGGCGATCGCCGCGGAAACGCCTCCCATGCCACCCTTGACCCATCCCCACGCGCCGAAGTGGCCGTCGATCTCGCCGATCCAGTGGTGCATCAGGACGTACGCGGAACCCGGGGTCATCGGCCCGCACCACGCGCCGATGATCGCCTGGGTCGCGAGCGCGCCCTTCACACGGTCGTCGTCGAACCACTCGTCGAGGAAGTCGGCGGCGCTCATCGTGAACAGCCGCACGAGCTCGTGCACGTCACGGCCCGTCCACCCGCGGAACCGCCGCCCGGTCGCCGCCCAGCGCAGGATGTCGGACAGCGTCATGTTCGGCGGCACGACGAACAGCAGCTCCTTCATGAGTCCTGCGATCCGCTCGAAGTACCGGTCGAACGCGACGTACGCGTCGGCGTCGTGCTGGCTCAGCCTCGCGATGTTCCGCACGTCGCGGTCGAGGTCGCCCCACAAGGTGAGCGAGCTCCCGTCCGGGAACGGCACGAAGTAGTCGGGCGTGATGAGCGAGACCTCGTAGCCGTAGCGCTTCAGGTCGAGCTCGGCGACGATCCGGTCCGGCATCAACGACACGACGTACGACGCGCTCGAGACCTGGTAGCCGTCCCACATCGTCTCCGTCGCGGCCGCGCCGCCCAGGACGTCGCGACGCTCGAGCACCAGCACGTCCATCCCTGCCCGCGCGAGGTAGGTCGCACAGGCCAGGCCGTTGTGACCGCCGCCGACCACGATCACGTCGCGCTGCGTAGAGCTCATGGCGCTCGAGCGTAGCGCGTCGATCGCCTCACGTTCCGGCGGGATGGCGTCGACCGCGGGACCGTCCGTGCCGGTCCGTCACCCGACCGCGATCAGCGCGACGCCGACGAAGGCGGCGGCGACCCCGACGGTCTGGATCCGCCCGAGACGTTCGTGCAGGAACACACGGGCCAGCAGCACGGTGGACACCGGATACAACGAGCCGAGCACGGAGACGAGGCTGAGCAGCCCCTCGCGGGCCGCGATCGCGAACAGCACGTTCGCCCCGTTGTCGAAGAGACCGACCACGGCGAGGACGACGACGTCGCGCCGCGAGAGCGCCGGGCCTCCACGCCCGCGCACGAACCACGCCACCACGAACAACGGCACCGAGACGAGGCGCACCATCATGGTCGCCCACACGGGGCTCGCGTCGCCGGCCGCGTCCAGCGACGTCACGAGGAACCCGAGGAACACCGCGGCCGACAACGCGTAGCCGAAGCCGGCCGTGGTGGCGCGGCGACGCTCCTGGCCCGCATCGCCCACCGGAGCGACGGCGAGATCGGGTCCGACGGCGGCGATCGCGTGATCGGGCGCGGGCGAGCGCACGGCGAGGACGATGCCGACGCCAGCGATCGCCATCCCCGCGAGCTGCACGGCGCCTGGACGTTCGCCCTGCGCGAACCCCGCGATCACCGGCACGACGCCGGACAGCGCGGCGATCGGGGCCACGATGCTCATCCGGCCGACGGCGAGGCCCTTGTAGAGCGACGCGAGCCCGATCGCTCCGGCGAGCCCGCCGAGCCCGCCGTAGACGAGGAAGCGTGCTTCGGGCGGCGGCTCGCCGAGCGCCACGACGAGGCCGGCGGTGAAGAGCAAGCCCGCCGCCTGCCCGACCACGAGCACCGTCGCGGGTGCGAACCGCCTCGTCATGAGACCGCCGACGAAATCGGCCGATCCCCACGACAGCCCGGCGATCAGCGCGAGCAGCAACGGGAACATCGCCGGAGGCTACCCGGCACGCGACCGAACCCATGCACACGTCACCGACGCTCGACGCGAACCCCCCGCAGCGGCGAAGGTGGGAGGGAACGGACGGCGATCGGACGGGAGACGAGCAGATGGCGCGCTTCACGAGACGGATCGAGGTTCCGACGCCTCCGGAGGAGACGTTCGCCTATGTCGCGGACTTCTCCACGACGAGCGCCTGGGACCCCGGCATCAGCGACGCCCGGCGGCTCGACGACGGACCGCTCGGTGAGGGATGCCGTTTCGAAGTGGTGTCGACCTTCGGTGGTCGGCAGATCCCCGTGACCTACACGATCACGTCGATCCGACCGTCGGAGCGGGTGGTGCTCGAGGGGATCGGCGACCGGTTCCGCGGGGTGGACGACATCCGGTTCTCACCGGCGGAGGGCGGCGGCACGCGGGTGCAGTACGTCGCCGATCTCCGGCTGCGCGGGATCGCGCGGATCGCGGAGCCGTTCATGCGCAGCCGGTTCGAGCAGGTCGTGGAGGACGGCGCGCGCGGGCTCGAGCGCACGCTCCGGGCACGCGGCACGTCGTAACGGCCGGCGGTCGATCCCGTGCGAGGCACGGGACGCGGACGTAGAGCGAGGGGAGCAGGTATCAGGCGCTGGTCCGCTCGTGCCCCAGGAGCCGGGGTACGGTCGCCCGGGTCCCGAGACATGCCTCCCGCGGCATGACTCGCGCGTGGGTTCTGCTCCCCTCGCGGATACCTCCCGGCATCCGATGCGAACCTACACCCGGTCGCGAACGCGGCGCAACGTGGCGGACCTCCCGTTCGTCGCGGGGGCGGCGATCGTCGTCGCCGGCGCCTGCGACCGACGTGAGCGGAGCACGACCCAGACGAGGACCCCGGCGACGGCGACACCGCCGGCGACCGCGGCGATGCTCGGTCCGGTGTGCGGAACCACCGACACGATCCGCGTCCGCAGGCGCACCGGCCGGCGGAAGTTCCGGACGTCCCATCCGCGTTCCTCGGCGAGGCGTCGGAGCTCGCGATCGGCGTTCACGGCGACCGGGTGACCGACGGCCGCGAGCATCGGCGCGTCGGTGATCGAGTCGCTGTACGCGTACGACGCCTCGAGGTCGAGGTCATGGCGTTCGGCCAGGTCGCGGATCGCCTGCGCCTTCTGCTCCCCGTACGCGTAGAACTCGAGCGATCCCGTGTACCGGTTGTCGGCGCCGACCTGAGCGCGCGTCGCGATCACGCCGCTCACGCCGAAGTGCCGAGCCAGCGGCTTCACGACCTCCTCGGGCGAGCTCGAGACGATGTAGATCGCCCGCCCCGCGGCACGATGTTCCGCGAGGAGCTCGAGCGCTTCGGCGTAGACGTACGGGTCGATGATCTCGAGCAGGACGTCCTCGACGAGCCGCTCGATCTCGGTGCGCTCCCAGCCCTTCGTGAGCTGCAGGAGCCCGACCTACAATCGCTCCATCTTGCGCTCGTCGGCGCCGACGAGCAGGTAGACGAGCTGCGCGTAGGCGCCACGGACGAGCTGGCCGCGCGAGACCATCCCGGCTCGGTACAGCGGTCGGGACAGCGCGAGAGACGACGAACGGCTCACGATCGTCTTGTCGAGGTCGAAGAAGGCAGCTTCCATCGTTCCGCTGGTCATCGTATGCGAGGCCCCGGACCGCCCCGGCCAGCCCTGCCGGGGACGGGGCGGCGGCGGTGGCCGGCCGGATCCGGCGCGATCCGGCCTCCGTAGACGTCGGCTGCCGTGCGCCGTCGCCTGAGCCGGTGTGCCCGTCCGCGCTCGGCCCTCTCCGCCCGACGGGTACCCTCGACGTCGGAGGCGTCAGGGTTCCTGGTGGGCCCCGCGGTCTTCAAAACCGTAGTGGGGGCGACGAGCTCCCAGGCGGGTTCGATTCCCGTCCGCCTCCGCGATCGGCTCGGCGTGCAACGTCGCGGCCGGGCGGGCGCGACGCGACCTGCCTACGATGCCGTCGTGACCGCAGTCGTCCCGCCGACGCCCGACCCCGCGCGCCTGGACACCGACGTGGTGCTCCGCGACGGCTCGACGGTCCGGATCAGGACGGCGACCACCGCAGACCGCGATCTCGTCGAGGACTACTTCCTCAGCCTCTCCGACGAGTCACGGCGGCTGCGGTTCTGGACCCACAGCGTCGACGTGTCGGAACAGGCGGCACGCACGGTCGACGTCGACGGCGATCGACACGTCACCGTCCTCGCGCTGATCGGGGGACGCATGGTCGGCGGGTCCCAGTACTTCCGCGAGGGCGCATCGGCCCGGGCGGAGGTGAGCGTGAGCGTCGCCGACGATCTCCAAGGGCACGGACTCGGTTCGATCCTGATCGGGCTGCTCGCGCAGATCGCACGCGACCGCGGGATCCTCCTGTTCCACGCCGAGGTGCTCCCTGAGAACCACCGGATGATCAACGTCTTCCGCGCGACCGGGTTCGTCACGTCGATCCGCGCGAAGCCCGGCGCCGTGGAGGTGGAGTTCCCGACCACGATCACCGAGGAGACGATCGAGCAGTACGAGGAACGTGAGCGGATCGCCGACGCGAACGCCGTCCGGACCTTCCTGCGGCCGCGGGCCGTGGCGGTGATCGGTGCGTCGCGTGAGCCGGGGTCGATCGGCGGGCGCCTGTTCCGGAACCTCATCACGCAACCGTTCACCGGCGTGGTCTATCCGGTGAACCCGAAGGCGCCGGTCGTGCAGGGCGTGACGGCGTTCCCGTCGATCCTCGACGTCCCCGGCGACGTCGACGTCGCGTTCGTCGTCGTGCCCGCGGTGTTCGTCAACGACGTGGTCCGCCAGTGCGGCGAGAAAGGCGTCCGCTCGCTCGTGGTGATCTCGTCCGGCTTCGGCGAGGTCGGCGAGGAAGGGCTGCACCTGCAGGAGGAGCTCGTCGCCACGTGCCGCGCCTACGGGATGCGCATGATCGGACCGAACTGCATGGGCGTCACGAACAGCGATCCGGAGGTACGCCTGAACGGAACGTTCGGCACGGCGTGGGCCCCGGAAGGCCGCGTCGCGTTCATGTCGCAGTCGGGAGCCCTCGGGCTCGCGGTGATGAACCAGGCGGCGTCGCTCGGCATGGGCCTGTCGTCGTTCGTGAGCGTCGGGAACAAGGCCGACGTCTCGGCGAACGACCTCCTCGCCTACTGGGACGACGACGAGCGCACCGACGTGATCCTGCTCTACATGGAGTCGTTCGGGAACCCGCGGCGCTTCGCGCGCCTCGCGCGACGGATCGGCGAGCGCAAGCCCGTCGTCGTCGTCAAGAGCGGCCGGAGCGCGGCGGGGCAACGCGCGGCATCGTCGCACACCGGCGCGCTGCTGGCCGCGAGCGACACGACCGTCGACGCCGTGTTCCGCCAGCACGGAGTGATCCGCACCGACACGCTCGAGGAGATGTTCGACGTCGCGACGCTGCTCGTGAACCAGCCCGTTCCCGAAGGCCCGCGCGTCGCGATCGTCACGAACGCCGGCGGCCTCGGGATCCAGTGCGCAGACATGTGCGAGGCGCGGGGCCTCGAGGTGATCGAGCTGAGCGACGCGACGGTCGAGCGCCTGCGCTCGTTCCTGCCCGCCGAGGCCTCCGTCGGCAACCCCGTCGACATGATCGCGTCGGCCACGCACGAGGACTACGGCCGGGCGATCCGCACGGTCGCGGGCGACCCCGACGTCGACGCGTTGATCGTGATCTACATCCCTCCGCTCGAGCAGGACGCACCCTCGATCGCGCGCGCGATGGTCGACGCGATCGCCTCGCTGCCACGGACGATCCCGGTCCTCACGTGCTTCATGTCGTCGCGAGGCGTGCCCGACGATCTCCGCGCGCCGGGCGTCCGGATCCCGTCGTACGGCTACCCGGAGCAGGCCGCGATCGCGCTCGCCCACGCGGCCGAGCACGGCGCGTGGCGGCGACGGCCGCAGGGGCGCGTCCCCCGCTACCCCGGCATCGACGAAGACGCCGCGCACGGCATCACCGCCCGCGCGCTCAGCCGCGGCGACGAGTGGCTCACCCCGGACGACGTGGGAGAGCTGCTCGACTGCTACGGGCTTCCGCGCGTCCGCGAACGCAAGGTCGTCGCTCCGGACGAGGCCGGCACGGCCGCCACGGAGCTGGGAACACGCGTCGCGCTGAAAGCCGTCGGACCGATCCACAAGACCGAGGTGGGCGCGGTCGCGCTCGATCTGTCGCCCGCCGACGTCGCGGACACGGCCCGCGCGATGGCCGAGCGGGTCGCGGCCCACGGCGAACCGCTCGAGGGGTTCGTCGTCCAGGAGATGGTGCCCGCGGGCGTGGAGATGCTCGTCGGTTCCGCGACCGATCCGGTGTTCGGCCCGGTCGTGGCGGTCGGCGCGGGCGGCGTGACCGTCGAGCTCACGCGCGACGTCCAGGTCGGCGTCGCCCCGCTCACCGACGTGCAAGCCGACACGATGGTCCGGTCGCTCGCGACGTTCCCGCTGCTGAACGGGTTCCGAGGCGCCCCGGCCGCCGACGTGCCCGCGCTCGTCGACGTGCTCCTTCGGCTGTCCGCGATGGCCGACGCGCACCCCGAGATCGTCGAGATGGATTGCAACCCCGTCATCGTGCTCGAGCGCGGCGCCGTGATCGTCGACGCACGGATCCGCGTACGGACGCCCGCCCCGGCGCCGCCCTTCGCGCCGCGGGCCGGTGACTGAGCCTCGGTCCTCCACCGCGAGGCCGTCGTGCATCGGCACGCCGCGGCGGTGTGGGAGCATCGCGGCGTGACGGACAGCGCCACCCGCGACGACCGGCCGTTCGCCGTCGTCGACATCGGCTCGAACTCGGGCCGCATGATCGTGTTCCGCGCGCGCGAGGGCGAGCACCTCGACGTGCTCGAAGACGCCCGAGCGCCGCTCAGGCTCGCGCGCCAGCTCCGCGACGGCGACCGCCTCGGCGAAGACGCGATCGATCGCACGATCGAGGCGCTGAGCGACTTCAAGGCCGTGGCGGAGGGAGCGGGCGCGGAGCGGATCGTCGCCGTCGCGACGTCGGCGGTCCGCGAAGCTGCCGACGGCGACGACCTCCTGCGTCGGGCCCACGACGTCGGCGTGCCGCTCCGCGTGATCGACGGCGAGACCGAAGCGCGCCTCGGCTTCATGGGCGCGGTCCACGACCTCCCCGTCCGGAGCGGCGTCACGATGGACGTCGGCGGCGGAAGCGTCGAGCTCGGCAGCTTCGTCGAGCGCCGGCTCGAGCGGTCGTGGACGCTGCCGCTCGGATCGCTGCGCGTCTCGGACCGGTTCCTCGAGAACGACCCGCCGACCGACCGCGAGCTCCAGAAGCTCCGCAAGCACGTCGCGACCGCGCTCGCCGACGCAGGCGTCGTGGAGCTCGGCAAGCGAGAGGACCTCGTCGGGGTGGGCGGCACCGTCCGGAACCTCGCCAAGATCGATCTGCGCCGGACGGATCATCCGCTTCCCGTCCTCCACGCGTACGAGCTGACGGAACGGCACCTCGACGCGATCATCGGCGATCTGACGGAACGCACGATGAAGCGGCGCGCGCAGGTCTCGGGCCTCAACCCCGATCGCGCCGACACGATCGTCGGCGGCGCGCTCGTCGTGCGAGGCGTGATGCAGCATCTCGGAGCGCGACGGCTGCTCGTGTCGAGCCGGGGCCTGCGTGAGGGGCTGGCGCTCGACGCGGCCGGTGACGACATCCCGCCGCCGGCCTGGGTGCGCACGATCTCGGTCGCGACGCTCGCCGCGCGGTTCGCGACGTGGGATCCCGTCGTCGCGGAACGCCGGGCCGCCGTCGCCCTGCGGCTGCACGAGACCGTGGACCCCGAGGCGCGCCTGTCGATCCGGGAGATGCTCGAGCACGCGGCGACGCTGCTCGACGTGGGCCGGGCGATCGACTACTACGACCGCTTCGAGCACGCGGCGATGATCACGACGACGGCCGACCTCGCGGGGTTCACGCACGCCAAGCTGGGGATGGTGGCCGCGATCCTGCGCCAGGCCGACGACGACACGCGACTCGGCGGGTACGCGCGGCTGATCGACGACGCCGACCGGGCCGCGATCGAGCGAGCATCGACGACGGTCGCGCTCGCCGACGAGCTCCTGCGAAGGATCCCACCGTCGGCACCGGCTCGGATCGCGTGCGCGTGGACATCCGACGGCTTCGAGGTCCACGCGCCCGTGCCGGCCGCGTGGCGACCTCGCGGGGTGGCGGAACGCTTCGCCCGCGTCTTCGGCCGTCCGCTCCGCGTCTCGCCGTCGGTCCGCACCCCGCGTCCTGTATCCGGGCGCTGACGCCGACTAGCATCGCCCCGACGCGCGAGGGAGGGGTCCGTGGCGACGTTGTCGGTGTTCATCTCGGTCGACATGGAGGGCATCGCCGGCATCACCACGCTCCGGCAGTGCACGCGTGGCACCGACGACTACGCGTGGGCCCGGCAGCTGATGACGGCCGAGGCGAGCGCCGCCGTCGCGGGCGCCGCCGACACCGGCGCGCGCAGGATCGTCGTGAGCGACTCCCACGCCGACATGGGGAACCTCCTGCCGCACGAGCTCGATCCCCGTGCCGAGCTCGTCCAGGGGACGCCGAAGCTCCCGTGGAGCATGCTCGCCGGCATCGACGCGGTGGAGGAGCCGTTCTCCGCGGCCGTCTTCATCGGCTACCACGCCGGCGCGGGGACCGCGGCCGCCGTGCTCGACCACACCTACAGCGGCGCGTTCACGCAGATCCGGGTGAACGGCGACGCGTGGAACGAGACGCATCTGAACGCCGCGCTCGCCGGCTCCTTCGGCGTCCCCGTCGTCTTCGTGTCCGGGGACCGAGCGTGCTGCGATCAAGCGAAGGAGCGCCTCCCGTGGCTCCGCACCGTCGCGGTGAAGGAAGGCCTCGGGAACCGGACCGGGCGATCGCAGTCACCGAGCCGGGCACAGGCGGCGATCCGCGGCCTCGTCCGTGAGTCGATCAAGGGTGTCGAGCACGGGAACGCCGAGATCTGGGCGCCCGAGGGTCCGTTCACCCTCGAGGCCGACACCGTGAACACCAACGTCGCCGACGCGATCGCCCTCGCGCCCGGGTCGGAGCGCAGCGCTCCGCTGGCGGTGCGCTACGAGGCGAGCGACGTCCCGACCGTGTACCGAGCGCTGCTGACCTGGCTGGCCCTCGCGCGTCACCACGCTCCCGTCTCGCCGGTCGTCTGACGCGTCAGCCCAGCGCCCGGCTGAGGCCCGGATCGACGGGCAGCCAACACTCCACGGTCGTCCCGCGGCCGGGGGCGCTGTGGACGCGCGCCCATCCACCGGCGAGCTCCGCCCGTTCGACGATCGTCGCCAGCCCGATGTGGCCGGGTTCGGGCATCGCGAGGATCTCCGGCGAGAACCCCACCCCGTCGTCGGTGACGCGCATCGAAACGCCCTCACCCGCCGTCACGAGGTCGATCGCCACGTGGCCCGCGCTCGCGTGCTTCCGCGCGTTCGCGATCGCCTCCTGCGCGATCCGGTAGAGCAACACGCGCACGTCGGGCGACGGTTCGTCGGCCAGCGCGTCGCGGACCTCGCCGGTCCACCCCGTGGTTCGCGCGGTGTGGTCGACGTAGGAGCGGAGCGCGGCCGTCAAGCCCTCCTGCTCGAGGGCCGTCGGGCGGAGCTCGAAGAGCAGGTTCCGGAGCCGCTCGATCGCCTCGCGCATGTCGTGCTCGATCGAGGCGAGCTCCTCGGAGGTCGCGAGGGACGGATCGTTCGACAACAGCTGCAACCGCATGTCGACCGCGCTCATCACCTGGATCGGATCGTCGTGGATGTCGGCCGCGATCCTGCGACGCTCCTCCTCTTGGGCGTTCTCGAGCTTCGCGGCGAGTTCACGCCGCTGCTGCAAGGTCTTGCGCAGGACGTCGAGGCTCCATCGGAGCTTCTCCTCCGCCTCCTTGCGCTCGGTGATGTCGAGCATGACGCCGCGCCAGTACAGGAGCGTGCCCCCGTCGCCGCGCACGGGGACGGCCTCGTCGCGGATCCACCGTTCGCGCCCGTCCTTCGCGGTGAACCGGTACTCCTCGACGAAGCGCTCGCCACGCTCGTTCGAGATCCGGTGCGCCTTGATGACACGGTCGCGGTCGTCGTCGTGCAGCTGCCGCTGCCACAGGTCGGGATCGCTCCGCCACTCGTCCACCGAGAACCCCAGCAGCTCGACGACCTGCGGGCTCGTGTACAGGTTCGTCGACGGCTCGTCGGGGCGGTCGATGTAGAGGATCGCCGGCACCCCTTCGACGAGCATCCGGTACGCGTCGGGATGCAGCCGGTCGAACCGCCACGCCTGCGACACGTCAGACCCCTCCGATCAGCGCCGCCAGCAGCGTGACGCGCGGCACCACGCTGTCGAGATCGAGCCACTCGTCCTCACCGTGCGCGCCGCCACCGACCGGTCCGAGACCGTCGAGGGTCGGCGTTCCGGCGGCGCTCGTCGTGTTCCCGTCGGACGCCCCGCCCGTCGCGGTGTCGGCGAGCTCCATCCCGAGGTCGGCGGCGATCGCCCGAGCCCGCTCGACGAGCGCCGCCGTCGCAGGGCCCTTCTCCATCGGGCGGTGGGTCCCTTCGGACCGGACGTCGATCTCGACGCCCTCGACCCGCGGCGCCGAGAGGATCGCGGCGACCTCGCGCTCCGCCGCTTCCTGCTCCTCGGCCGTCGCGGCGCGGACATCGATCTCGAGCTCCGCACGCTCGGGAACGACGTTGGGACGCGTGCCGCCCCGCGCGACGCCGACGTTCACGGTGACGCCCGGCCACCGCCCGTTCAGCGCCTGCAGCTCGACGATGGCGTGCGCGGCCGCGAGCACGGCGTGGCGTCCCTTCTCCGGCTCGACCCCCGCGTGCGCCGCGCGACCCCGGAACGTCACGACGTGGTCGGTGACGCCCTTGCGGGCCGACACGATGTCGCCGTTCGCTCGCGCGCACTCGAGGACGAACGCCACGTCGTGCGCCGGCGCCACCTCGCGGATCACCGGCCCGGAGAACGGCGAGCCGATCTCCTCGTCGGGGTTGCAGACGTAGGTGATCGAGCCGAACCCGCCGACGCGAGCCGCCCGGAGCGCGTCGACCGCGACGAACCCCGCGAGCAGGCCCCCCTTCATGTCCGAGACGCCGGGGCCGTAGGCGCGGGATCCCTCGGCGCGGAACGGTCGCGCCGCCGCCGTGCCCTCGTCGAAGACGGTGTCGGTGTGCCCGACGAGGAGCACGTCGGGTCCGCCGTCCCCAGCCAGACGGCCGATCACGAGGTCGCCGAGCTGCGGCTCGCCGGGGCGCGGGACGTGTCGCCGTCGCTCGACCTCCCAGCCGCTCTCGCGGAACCACCGCTCGCAGCGGTCCACGATCGCGTTCACACCGTCGGGCGAGTACGACCCGCAGTCGACGCTCACCATGGCCTCGAGCTCGGCACGGAACCCCCGTTCCATCCGCGCGACGACGTCCCGGAGGGCCTGAACGTCCATCCGACGGACGCTAGCACGAGCGCCGCATCCCACCCGGAACCCGGACGGGCGGAGCGGGTCGTGCGAGGCTTCGGGTGCATGGGTCGAGCCGGGATCGTCGACGGACGCCTCCGATGGCGGTTCCCCGTCCTCGTGTCGCTCGACGGGTACGAACGCAGCTGGATCGGACGTGACGTCGGCGCGGGCGTCCTGATCGTCGCGATCGCGATCCCGTTGTCGATGGGGATGGCCGAGGTGGCCGGCATGCCGCCCGTGGCCGGTCTCTACAGCTGCGTGCTGCCGCTCGTGGCGTACGCGGTGTTCGGGTCGTCGCGGCAGCTGGTGATCGCGCTCGACGCGTCGACGGCGGCGATGCTGGGGGCCGCCGTCGCGCCCCTCGCCGGCGGCGACCCGGTCACCTACGCGGCGCTCGCGGGCGCCATCACGATCGTGGCGGGTCTGATCCTGCTCGCGGCCGGCGGCGCGCGACTCGGGTTCGTCGCCGACTTCCTGTCCGAGCCGGTCCTCCTCGGCTACCAGGCCGGCCTCGCGATCGTCGTGATCGTCGGACAGCTTCCGCGCATGACCGGCATCGAGGTCGAGGCCGACCGCACGGGAGCACAGCTCTGGGAGGTCGTGCGCGAGGCGGGGGACGTGCATCTTCCGACGGCGCTCGTGGCCGCCACGGTCCTGGGGTTCACCGTGTGGCTCCGCGCGATCCGTCCCGCGGTGCCCGCGGCGCTGATCGCGGTGGCCGGCGCGACGCTCGTCGTCGCCGCGCTCGATCTCGGCGACGGAAGCGTGGCCGTGCTCGGCGAGATCCCGCAAGGGCTCCCGCCGTTCCGGCTGCCGGACGTCGGCTGGTCGGCGATCCGGTCGCTCGTCGCTCCCGCGGCAGCCATCGCCCTGCTCGCGGCCGCCGACACGCTCGTCAGCTCCCGGGCGTTCGCCGCGCGGAACGGCTACCGCGTCGACGCGAACCGCGATCTGATCGGACTCGGCGCGGCGAACGTCTCGTCCGGGTTGTCGGGCGGCATCACGACGAGCGCGAGCGCCGCCCGCACGGCCGTCGCGGAATCGGTCGGATCACGGTCACAGGTCGCAGGCGTCACGGCCGCGTGCCTGATGGTCCTCGTGCTGGTCTTCCTGACGCCCGTGCTGCGTGACGTTCCGACGCCGGCGCTCGGCGCCGTCGTCACCGCAGCGGTGCTGCGGCTGTTCGAGCCGGCCGCGCTCCGCCGGATCTGGAACGTGCGGCGATCCGAGATCCTCGTGGCCGTCGCCGCCGTGCTCGGCGTCGTGCTGATCGGGGTCCTCGAAGGCGTCGTCGTCGCGATGGGGCTATCGGTGATCGGCTTCCTGCGGCGCGAGGCGCGTCCGACCGACGCGGTCCTCGTGCCGCTCCCCGGCCGCTACGGGTACCACGACCGATCGCGGCATCCCGAGGTCGCTCCGGACGACGACGTCGTCGTGTACCGGTTCGACGCACCGTTGTTCTACGCGAACGCGGAACGGTTCCGGACACGGGTCCGCGGACTCGTCGACGAGCACGGCGCCGATGCGATCGTCGTCGACGCGGCCGGTATCGCGAACGTCGATGCGACGTCGATCCGGATGCTCCGCGAGCTGCTGGAGGAGCTCGACGACGACGGCGTCGTGCTCGTCCTCGCGGACCCGGTCGGGCACGTGAAGGATGCGCTCGTCCGCGGCGGGCTTCCCGGACGGCGAGGCGAGGGACTGGTCTTCGACACCCTCGACGAAGGGATCGACAGCGTCCGGCGACGTCGGTCGTGGATCCCGGCCCCGGCGACGGTCCACCGGGCGGAGGGACCACCGGAGTAGCATCCGGAGGTGCGCGCCGGCGAGCTGAACCTCTGGTGGCGTCTCGGTGCGGCCATCACGATGCCGCTCGTGCGGGCGGCGTTCCGCGTCCGTGTCGAGGGTCTGGAGCACGTCCCGGCGACCGGCCCGGCGATCCTCGCGTTCAACCACGTGAGCGCCCTGGACGGGCCGGTGCTCGCGATCGAGGTCGCGTGGCGCCACCGGCGACGAACGCGGTTCCTCGTCGCGGTGGAGTTCTTCCGACGCCCGCTGATCGGTGGGATCCTCCGACGCTTCGAGCAGATCCCGATCCGGCGCGGCGCGTCCGACGACGACGCGCTCGACGAGGCGACCACGACCGTCCGCCGGGGGGCCCTCGGCGCGATCGCGCCCGAGGGCTCCGTGAACGCGGACGGCGCCGTCGAGCTGCAGCGCGTGCGGAGCGGCGTCGCGAGGATCGCCGTGCCCACGGGCGCACCGATCGTTCCGGTCGGGATCTGGGGGACGCAGCGACGGTGGCCGCGCTCAGGGCTCGCGTTCAGGGCTCCCTGGCGTCCGGCCGTCGCCTTGGCGTTCGGATCGCCGCTGCTCGCGCCGGCCGACGCGACCGACGCCGCCGCCGCGGTCGACGACGTGACGGCGAGGCTTCGGGATCGGCTCATCACGCAGGTCGCGCGGGCGAGGGCGATCGCCGCCGAGTGAGAGCCCGCTCAGCCGACGAGCCGCGCGCCCTGACCGCGACGCTTGTGCGCGTACATCGCCGCGTCGGCGTGGCGCATCAGCTCGTCGGCGTCGCGCGCCCCCGACGGGAACATCGCCGAGCCGATGCTGATCGACGTGTGCACCGTCCGCTCTCGGAGGGGGATCGGCTCGGCGACCATGTCGGCGATCCGCCCCGACACCCGAGCGATCACCTCGTCCGCCGTCGGCCCCCGGTCGTCGGGGAGGTCCGCGAGGAGCACGAGGAACTCATCACCGCCGAGACGGGCGACGAGATCGGTCGCCCGCGTCGCGGTCCGCAGGCGCGCGGCGACGACCTGGAGCAGCTCGTCCCCGGCGGCGTGCCCCATCTCGTCGTTCACCTCCTTGAAGCCGTCGAGATCCATGAAGAGCACCGATACCGACGTGCCCGATCGCTCCGCACGGGCGATCGCGAGAGCGAGGTGCTCCTCGAACATCGCCCGGTTCGGAAGGTCCGTGAGCGTGTCGTGGTAGGCCATGTGCTGCGCCCGGAGCTCCGCCTCCTTCTGGGCGGTGATGTCGAACATCACCCCCTGGACGAACAGTGGAGTTCCGTCGGTGTCGCGGACGAGCTTCGAGCGGTCGTGGATCCACACGGTCGAACCGTCGGGGCGCACGTACCGGTAATCGCCCGCCTCCGGCGATCCCGTCTCGAGCCACGTCAGGTACTCGTGCAGCATCCGATCGCGGTCGTCGGGATGGATCAGCTGCTCCCAGATGTCGGCTTTCTGGATGTAGTCGGCCGGCGTGACGCCCAAGAGGTCGCGGATCTGCGGACTGACGTAGTAGGTCGGCCCGTCGGGATCGGGCGAATCGACGTAGATCGCCGCGGGAAGCTGGTCGACGAGGGCGCCGTACTTCGCCTCGGCCTCGTAGAGCCGTCGCTCGAGCTCGTGGATCCGGGCCTCGAGGGCACGCCCATCGACGCCCGCGGTGGGCGGTTCCGCCGTCCGGCGCCCCATGCCAGCCTCCAAGGGACGACCCGCGGCCGCCCACCTGCCGGATATCGGCGTCCGGTCAGCGCGCTTGAACCCGAGGGCCCTTGTGCCGGAACGGCGAGGGCCGCCCCGCCGTAGGCGGGGCGGCCCTCGGAGGTACCGCCGCGGTCCCGCTCGGCGTCAGCCGAGCGCGACCGCGTTGATCAGGTTCGAGTCGCGGAGCTTCCGCAGCGCCTCGCGCTCGATCAGCCGGACCCGCTCGCCCGACAGACCGAGGACCTTGCCGGTCTCGCGGAGGCTCAGCGGCTGGCCGTTCTCGAGCCCGTAGCGCAGGGCCACGACGTGGCGCTCGCGCTCGTCGAGGACCTTGTCGACCGCGCCGCCGATCTCGTCGCGCAGGAGCTGGTCCTCCACCTCGTTGAAGGCGGCGTCGGAGTCGACCTCCTCGATCAGATCGCCGAGCTCGGTGTCCTCGCCCACGGGCGACTGCAGGGACAGCGGCTCGCGGCGGCCCATCTCCGTCAGGTCGTCGATCTCCTCGACCGTCGTGTCGAGCGCCTTCGCGAGCTCCTCGCGGGAAGGCTCGCGGCCCATCGACTGCGCGAACTGGAACCGGGTGCGGTTCAGCTTGCGCAGGCGGTCGTGGATGTGGACCGGCAGGCGGATCGACCGCGACCGGTCGGCGATCGCCCGGGTGATGCCCTGGCGGATCCACCAGGTCGCGTACGTCGAGAACTTGAACCCGCGACGCCAGTCGAACAGCTCGACGGCGCGCATCAGGCCGATGTTTCCCTCCTGGATCAGGTCCAGCAGCGGAAGGCCCTGACCCTGGTACTTGCGGGCCACGGACACCACGAGGCGCAGGTTCGCCATGATGAAACGCTGCCGCGCGGCCTCGGCCTTCTTCACGTCGGCACGGGCCTTCGCGATCGACTTCTCCGAGCGGAGACGGCCGGCGCGCAGGCGCTCCTCGCCGTCCTTGCCGCCCTCGATCGTCATCGCGAGCTCGACCTCTTCCTCCTTGGTGAGCAGCGGCTCGCGGGCCGCCGCCTCCAGGTAGAGGCGAAGGTCGTCAGCGTCGTCGGTCCCTAGGGGACGCGCCGGCTCAGGCACTAGCTATCACGCTCCTCCTCGAGGCCCTCGGGCACGCTGTACCCGCGCGGGTCCTCGGGAAACTCGGTTCCTCCGGGCGAGCGGCGTCAGGGAACGGGCGCACATGAAGAAGCGCCTCCCGCCGCTCTGCACGGCATCGTATGGGGTCATCGCGGTATCTGTAAAGGTCAGAGGGTGTGAAGGTCTTGTGAAGCCGTTCACAAGCGCGTACGTTCCCGCTCGTGGCATCCCTGCCGCCGCCTCCTCCGCCCTCGGACCTCGGAAGGTTGAACGCCGGACCAGGGCGGATGATTCCGGGTGCCGCTCCCCCACCTCCGGCCCCGGCGCCCGCAGGGTCCGAGTCGTGGGAGACCCCGCCACCCGGAACGCTCGGGGCCGTCGGGACCGTCGGCACCGCGATCTCGATCTGGTGGCGCCATCGCGTCCGGCTGGCCCTCTTGACGTTCGTGCTAGGCGGTGTCGTCACGGTGGTGGCCAGCTTGGTCGACCCCGGGCCCGGGTTGCGCGAGCTGATCCAGATGTACCGAACGGGGCTGATCCCCGACGACCTCGAGCAGCCTTCGCGTGTGTCGCAGTCGTTGGGCATGTTGTCGGGTCTCGTCCTCGAGCCGATCCTCGCCCTGGCCACGATGCGGATCGTGGTCGGCGGGTCGGTCGGCTCCGTGCCGAAGGCGCCGGCGGCGGCCTTCTACGGGCTCCGGAGGATCGCCTCGACGTGGTGGTTGTTCATCGCGCTCGCGCTCACGTTCGTCGCGCTCGCGATCCCGACGCTGATCGTCGCGGCTGGCCTCGGAGCACAGTGGTCGCCGCTGTGGGGCGTCGGCGTCGTGCCGTTCGTCTACGTGGGCGTGCGCCTCGCGCCGGTGCTCGGTGCCTTCGTCGTCGACGACGCTCGCGGCTTCGCGGCGATCGGACGCTCGTGGACCCTCTCGCGCCGCCGATGGTGGGCGACGGCCGGTGCCCTGGCGATCAGCGCCGCCCTCGCGATCGCCCTGGCCCTGGCGACGGTCGTCCTCCAGGTGCTGATCCCGGGCTCCGGGGATGCCAGCGCGTTCGCCCGGGCGGCCGTCGGCGCGCTCGTCGGGGCGTTCACCGGACCGATCCCGTACGCGGTCGTCGCGGTGCTCTACCTCGACCTGCGGGCCCGCCACGAACCCACGCCGCCGTCGGCCGTGCGGACGATGATCGAGCGGCACGACCCCGACTGACGCCGACGGGCGGTACGCTCGCCGCCCGTGGAGCTTCCGCCGCTGCAGACCGACGAGGCCGAAGGGCCGATCGCGTTCCGGACGTGGGACGGACCCGACGACGTCACCTTCGTCCTCGTCCACGGACTGGGCGGGTCGCACGTGAACTGGGTGCGCGTCGCCGAAGGGCTGGCGGGGCTCGGGCGGGTGATCGCGCCGGATCTGCCCGGCTTCGGGTGGTCGCCGATGGCCGGGCGCGACACCGGCGTCATGGCGCTGCGGCGCGCGTTGGACGCCCTGCTGGATCGTCACGTCGGCGGTGACGTCGTGCTCTGCGGGAACTCGATGGGCGGGGGGATCGCCGTGCTCCAGGGGGCGATCGCGCCCGAACGCGTGCGCGGTCTCGTGCTGACGTCGTCGGTGTTCCCGTGGACGCGCGGCGCCCTCCCGCATCCGGCGGTCGTGGCCGGCTTCGCCGCGTACGACGCGGGCCGGGTCGGGGACACGCTGGTTCGGGAGCGCTTGCGCCGGCTCTCGGCCGAGCGGATCGTGCGCATCGGCTTCGCGATCACGACCACGGACCCGGCCGCGATCCCGGCCGACGTGATCGAGCTCCACGTCGCGGCCGTCCGCGAGCGGCAGGCCGATCCGGAGGGCTCCGAGGCGTTCCTCGGCGCGGCCAGGTCGCTGCTGCGTCTCGGCCGGCGGCCCGACGTCGCGGCGCGCGCGCTGGCAGGTGTCCGATGCCCGGTGCTCGTGATCCACGGACGCCAGGACCGCCTGGTCCCGCCGAGGTTCGCCGAGGAGGCGTTGGCGTCGCATCCCGCGTGGCGCGGACGGTTCCTGCCGAACGTCGGCCACGTCGCGATGCTCGAGGCACCCGGTCGGTGGCTCAGTGAGGTCGCGGACTGGTTCGCAGAGCGCGTCGACTGAGACGCCGGCTACGGCGACTCGAGTCGGATCCGCATCCGCTTGTTCGCCTTCCCCTTCGACTCCGTCTTCACGACGCGGACGGCGCCGACCTCGCTCGTCGAGCGCACGTGCGTGCCGCCGTCGGCCTGCCTATCGATGCCGTCGATGTCGATCACGCGGATCGGATCGACCGACTGCGGGATCAGGCTGACCTTCGTCCGGATCAGATCGGGATCGGCGAGCGCTTCCGCGCGTGGCAGGAACAGGACCCTCACCTCGCGTCCTTCGGCGAGTCGGGCGTTGAGCGTGTCCTCGACGTCGCGGCCGAGCTCTTGGCTCATCGCGTCGAGCTCGAAGTCCATCCGCGCCGAACCGTCGTCGTCCATGTTGCCGCCCGTGACCTTCGCGCCGTGCCCGGTGAAGATCACGCCCGACAACGCGTGCAGGGCGGTGTGCGTCCGCATCAACCGATGGCGGCGTTCCCAGTCGATCTCGGCGGTGACGACCGTGCCGACCGGTGGGATCTCGGCGGCGTCGGCGACGACGTGGAGGACGTCGCCCGTCTCTCGCGACGTGATCGTGTCCACGACCGGGACGCTTCCGCCGTTCCAACGGAGGACGCCCCGATCGCCGGGCTGTCCGCCGCCGCGCGCGTAGAACACGGTGCGGTCGAGCACCACGCCTGCGTCGATCACCGCGGTGACCGACGCCTCGCACGTGGCGAGGTACGCATCGGTCGCGCTGAGCCGTTCCGTCACGGAGCGACGATAGCTCAGACGACCGGCGCTTCGGCGGGCGGCGTCCGTCCCGTCGTCGAGCGCACGAGCGTCGCGAGCACCGCCCCGGCCAGGATCGCGACGCCACCGACCGCGGTGGTCGGCGTGAGGGGTTCCGAGAGGAAGACGGCCGCGAGGACGGCGACCGAGAGCGGCTCGAGGACGCCGATGATGGCGTTCCGCACCGCGCCGACGAGCTGGAGCCCGCCGAGCATCGCCGCGAACGCGCCCGCCGAGAACACCGCCATGCCCGCCACCGCGACCGCATCGTCGGCCCTCGGAACGGTGCCGCCGAACAGCGTCCAGAAGACGAGATGCCCGGCGGCGGCGGCGCCACCGAGCCAGGTGGCCGCCACCACCGGATCGGTCCGGGTCACGCGCCGATCGGCGGTGACGAGGTAGACGCTGTACACCACCGACGTGCCGAGCGCGAGCACGATCCCGAGCGGCTCGACCTCGACGTCGCCGCCGCCCACCACGACGACGGCGCTCCCGGCCAGCGCGAGGGCGAGCGCGACGAAGAGCTTCGCGGCTGGCGCGCGACGGTCCAGCGCGATCGTCGCGAGCGTGACCCAGACGGGATACGTGTAGAACAGCAGCGTCACCGCGCCCGCCTTGCCGTGGTTCAGCGCGTTGAAGTACAGCCCCGACTCGGTCGCGTACCCCAGGAACCCGGCGAGCACGAGCGGGAGCCACTCCCCTCGCGCGGGACGCAGCGACCGACGGAGCACCAGGAGCGCCGCGACGAGCAGGACGGTCTGCCCGCCGAAGCGCGCGGCGAGGACGGGGAACGGCCGCCCGCCGTCCTGGATGCGGTCGCCGAAGATCACGACGACGGCGAACTGCACGGCCATCAGCGCGGAGAGCGCCGAGCCGAGGAGCTCCTGTCCGGGGGTGGCGGCACGCCGGGTGCTCACGTGCGACGTCACGCGGCCTCCGACAGGAACGACCCCACGCGCTGGATCAGCTCGGGGATCGCCCCGAACAGCGCGTCCGACGAGGGGTAGACGAGTAGCTCCGCGTTCGGAAGCACCTCGGCGAGCGCCTCGCCGACCGCTACCGGATGGATGCGGTCACGTCGCTGGCAGATCAACAGGACCGGCGCCTCGACGGCGCGGAGCCGCTCCCGATCGTCGATCGCGACGTCCCGGACCACCTCGCGGATCGCCCGCGCGATGCCGACCGGGTCGGCGTCCTGCCAGAGCATCATCGCGAGGTCGCGCATCCACGGCTGACCACCGCCCTCGCGGATGACGCGCTCGAGCGCCTGCTCCTTCTCGAGCGTCTCGAGGATGTCGGCGGTGCGGTCGAACGACGACGTGTCGAACAGCGGGACGTCGAGCGCCGCAGGCAGCAGGAACACGATGCGCTCGAACCGTGTCGGGTCCCGACCGAGGAGGTGGGTGATCGCGCCCGCGCCCATCGAGGTTCCGAAGGCGCACGTCGCACCGTACGCGTCGGCTACGGCCTCGACGTCACGAGCGAGGTCCGCGAACCGGTACGCGCCACGCGCCGGGGAGCTCGAGTGCCCGTGCCCACGGAAGCAGAACCGCACCTTCGTTCCGGGAGCGAACGGGGTGAACGCCGCGAGCTCCATGCACGAGTTCGTCAGCCCGTGGGCGAAGACGGTCACCGGCTCGCCGGTGCCATCGACCTCCACGTGCAGCGTCGCGTCGTGGGTCTGCAGCTCGGGCACGGGATCGTCCTCCGGCACGCCGTCGGGAACGCTGACCGGGTCGGCGCGCCAGCCTACGACGGACGCCCGGCTCGGACGGCGACCCGCCTACGAGGACCCGTCGGCCGTCTGCAGGGCCTCGACGATGTCGTCCTGAGGAGCGAAGTGCTCACGGATCCGCCGGGCCCATGCCGCGACCGCGGCGGTGAGGGCGAGGAACACGATGCCGGATGCGGTCAGGACGACGCGCGTGCGCGCGCCCGATCCCTCGATCCACACGAACGACAGGATCAGCGCCGGCACGATGTACCCGAGGTTGTACGCGATGTCGAACAGGGCGAAGGCCCGCCCTCGGAAGTCGTCGGGCATCGCCTGCTGCATGATCGTGTCGGTCGAGATCTTGCCGACGAAGAAGGCGAAGAAGCCGATGAACAGCATCAGCGCGAAGCCCGCGACCGACACCGCGATCCCGCCGACGAGCGTGCCGATGCCGAGCAGCACCATCGACCCGAGCAGCAGGCGGACCGGCGGCACGCGGTCCTTGTACTTCTGCGCGAGGACGAGTCCGAGCGCGCCCCCGACCAGGCCGCCGAGGCCGGAGAGGATCAGTGCGAGGGTGTCGGCATCGCCGCCCTCGACGAGGTTCTTGGCGTAGAGCCCGAAGACGAACAACCCGAAGCCCCAGAACTGGTACCGCAGCATCTGGAACGACGAGATCCCGAGCGCCGCGGCCGGACGCGACGCGACCTCCTTGATGCCGGCCACGACGTTCCGCACGACCTTGCTCGCTTCCTCAGCGAAGGTGGTGTCGCGCGGCCGAGCCTGCACGTGCTGCAGCTGTCGCGCGAACAGCGCGGCGGCCACGAGCACGAGCGCGCCCACGAGCACGATGGAGAACGACGGCAGGACCGCACCGGCGCCGAGGGCGAAGGCGATCCCGACGATCTGAGCGAGCGCGCCGCCCGCCTGGGACAGGGCGTTGCCCTGCAGGAGGTCCTTGCCGAAGAGCACGCCGGGCATCGCCGCCGACTTCACCGCGAGGACGATGCGCACCACCGCTTGGGCGCCCAACAGCGCGGCGACGAGCGCGATCGTCGCGCCCACGTTGCCTTCGGAGGTGCCGTCGCCGAGGGGGATCAGGACGGCGGTTCCGAGGACGGCGACGATCGCGGCGGTGACGACGTTGCTCCACCACACCACCCGCCGTCGGGAGAAGCGGTCGATGAAGACGCCGACGAACGGCGACACGAGCGTGTACGGCAGGTACAGCGCCAGCACGACCTTGAGCAGGTAGTCGGCCGAGGGCACGTTCTGGATGTCGAAGCCCTGCTGGCCTCCGAAGGCGATCGACTTGCCGATCGCACCCTGGATCACGCCCTGGCCCGCCTGCGACAGGAACTGCACCCCGACGAGGATCGAGAAGTCGCGGTTCGAGAACACCGCGAACATGCCGTTGAAGAAGGTCGCGAGCGACGCGAGCGGCTTGCGGAGCCACGCGTCGCCGAAGCGGAGCGCGAGCCCGAGACCGCTCGCGACGGCGACCGTCGTCCAGCCCTTCGCGGTCGTCAGCGGCCCGCGCCAGACGGCGAGCACCGCGATGCCTGCGATCAGGGTGAGCACGATCGACATGCCGGGCACGATCGCGAACCGATCGATCGCCGTCCGCGCCTCGAACCAGCGCATCGCGAGGAGCCCCGGCAGCACCATGAGGAAGAACAGACCGACGAGCACGAGCAGGTTGTGCCCGAGGTTGGCGAACGCGCTGGGGTGGTTCTCGAAGGCGACGCGCGCATCGTCGGCGGCCGCCTGCGCGGCGGTGACGACGTCCTGCGGCGGCGTCCACAGGCCGTCGCCCTGCAGGACGTACACGTCGGGGCCGACCTCGATCGCGTCGGCGACCGCCGCCTCGAGCAGCGCTCGCTCGCTCTCGTCCTGCTCGTCGACGTCGGCCGTCGCTGGATCGTCGCGCTCGCACGTGCCCGCGTTGCACAGACCGCCGTAGTACTCGCCGATCACGAACGCGACGGGCTCGTCCGGATACTGCTCGAGCCGCCCTTCGATCGGTTCGTCGTCGGGCTCGTCGAGGCACGACGGCATCGTGGCGGAGCCCACCAGCTCGCAGAAGTGCCGACGCGTCGCGTCGTCGTAGCCCTCGCTCCGCCCGAGCGTCTGCTCCCCTGCGAGGAAGCCCTCGACCGTCCCCAGGTAGGTGACCTGCTGGCGCACCTGGTCGCCGTCGAGTCCGGTCCGGAACACGTTCGTGAACGTCTTCGCCCAGCCGTACGCCGTGTTCGTGCCGGTGTCGTCGTCGGCGTCGTTGGAGTTCGCGATGAGCACGACGGGACGGGGGCCGGCCTCGCTCACGACCTCGTGCACCGCGGCGAGCGCCGTGCGTACCCCCTGGTTCGCCCATTGGTTGGTCTCACTGATCCATCGACGCTGGAGCCCGTCCCAGAGCACGGCTCCGAGCGACCCGAAGACGATCAACGTGGCGAGCGCACCGGCGATCGCGCGGGTGCCGTCGAGCGAGACGAACGAGCGGAACGCCGCGACGGCGCCGAGCCCAGCGACGAGCAGGAACTGCCAGAGCTCCACGCCGTCGTCGATCTGCCACCACGCGAGCGCGATCGCCGCGAGGGCGAGCCCGGCGGCACCGACCCACGCGGGTGGCCGCTCGCGCGAGGCCAGCCCGCGGATCGCCACGGCGGCGCCGAGGCCCACGAGCGCCATCGGCGCCGCCGACGCGTTCATGAACCGGTAGTACGGGAGGGCGGCACCGGTCGCGACGGTGAGCGCGCCGGCGAACGCGAGGAGCCACCAGATCGACGCCTGCTCCTCGTTCCGGGCGGGCTCGCGCGTGCGCCGCGAGAGCGCGATCGTCGACGCGATCGCGACCACCATGAACGGAACGATCACGAGCGGGCGCAGGGACTCGACCCATTCGACGAGGCGCGCGGTGAAGAACTCGGCGGTGTACGGCGGAGGCAACGCGGCCTCCTGGAGGCTCGCGGACACGCCCCAGATCCCGACGACCCAACACGCGAGCCCGGCGAACATGCCGAGCCCGACCGACAGCAACATCGGCGCGTCGGCCCTGAGCGCGGCTCCGAGCGAAAAGCGGCTCGTGAGGAGGTGCCACCCGAAGATCGCCATCAGACACACGCCGAACACCACGCACGTCGTCGGATGCGTGAAGGCCGCCGCGATCCCGATCAGGAAGAGCGCCGTTCGCGCTCCCCACGAGGTTCGCGCCTCGTGCACGAACGGGATCGTGAGCGCGAGCAGGAACAGCACGGTGATGTTGTCGAGGTAGCCGACGTACGGGGTCGTGAGGAACAGCGCCGCCGAGGCGAGCAAGGTGGTCAAGACCACGAGCGGATCGCGACGGCTCCGGTACAGCGCGGCGCCGAGCGCGAGCCCCGTGAGGATCGGGATCCCGAGCATGAGGAACGCGCTGAAGCTGTACCGGTCGATCCCGGCGACGCGCTGCAGCAGCGCGCCCGCGAGCGGAACCGTGACGCGGTAGCCGCCGGCGAACAGCTCGTTCGGACCCCACGAGGCCGCGACCTCCGACGGTTGATCCTCGAGGATGATCTGCGCCCGCCACGTGTACCAGGCGGGGTCGCGCGTGGGCGCCGACAGGGACGGATCGGCGATGAACCGCCAGCCCATCACGACGAGCAGCACGACGACGGCACCGCCGAGGACCCACCAGGAGCCGAGGGATCCGCCGCGTCCGCTCCGTGCGGCCGGCGTGGTCTGCGTCTCGACCGCGTCGGTCAGCGCCACTGCTTCGTCCTCCCCGATCGCCCTGGCCCGCCACGTCCGCGCACGTCGGAAGCACTTCCGAACGCGGGGACCCGCTCAGGGTACCCGAGCGATGTCGTGGTTCCGGGACCCGTCATGCGTGCCCTCGCCGGTCGCGTTTCGCCTCCGGAAGGCACGGGAGGTCGAGCATCATCTCCGACGGGAACACCGCGCGGAACACGCGGTCGTTCTCCTTGCCCGGCTGCGGCGTCACCCCGCCGCCCGCGGTCTGCGCCTGCGTCATCGTCTGGACGAACCGCGCGACGTCGGCGACCGTGAACCCGTTGTCGGCGAGCTCGTCCTCGTTCAGGAAGGCCTGCGCCGGCTGCACCAGGTCCATCACCGGAACGTCGTCGCCGTCGGTGTCGAACCGCGACTGCACCGCCGTCTCGATCGCGCCGGTCGAGATCTGGTAGCCACCGCTCACCGCGGGATCCGGCATCGACGCATGGTCGGCCGTGATCGCCATCACCCACTCGCCTCGACCGACGGTGTCGTCGAGGAACGCGACGAAGTCCTCCAGCGCCGCGTCCTGGTACTCGACGGCGTCGCCCATCTCCGCGCTGTTCATCGACCAGATGTGGCTGACGTAGTCGATCTCCTTGAAGTTCGTGAAGAACAGGTCCGGCACCTCGTCGGCGCCGAAGCCTCCCTTCCGGATCACCGCCTCGACGACGCGCTGCTGGTACGGCGTCCGCGCCGGCGTGTCGAACCCGTCGAGGAGCTGCGCGATGTCGTTGTCACGCCACCTGCCATCGAGCTCACCGTCGCGACGGTCGACCTCGTCGACGTCGGCTCGGAAGCCCCTCACGTCGTTCGCGTAGCCGGCGAGCTCGTAGTAGTTCACGGCCTGCTTCGGAAGGTTCCACGCGTCGCCCTCGTCGGTGAGCGTCTCCTTCTTCGCCGCCGAACGGGTCACCGCGACGTCGCGGTCGCCGCCGTGCCAGAACGACCCGTGCGACATCATCGACAGATGGATGTCGGCCGTCGCGACGACGCCGACCTCGGGCCCGTTGCCCATCGCCTGGTCGTAGATGTCGGCGAACGTCGGGAGCACGAGGAAGTTCGGTCCGATGTCCCACGGCGTCGCATCGACGTCGCCGATCTGGAAATGGTGCCCGACGACGCCGTGGTGGATCGGGAAGGCGCCGGTTCCGATCGTCGCGTGGATCTGCGCGGTGCTCGTCGGCGAGGAGCCGACGAAGGCGGTCGAGTACCACGTCCCCTGCGGGATCAGCGATCCCAGGTACGGCCACAGGCGGCGATGCTCCTCGAGCACGTTGATCCCGGCGGCGTCCCAGACCATCACGACGATCAGCTTCGGCGGGTCCTCGCCGGCGTCCGGCGCGAGCGCCTCGCGCAGCACCTGCCCGTCGGGTGCCTCGAAGCCGTCGAACCCGAGCAGCGCGGCCTGGGTGGGCGCGATGTCGGCGACCGTGACCGGCCGCCGCACCTCGCCGCGTGCCGCGATGTGGCCGGGGCCGTACCAGAACAGCGGTACGTGCTGGATGTAGTCCCACACCCCGACGTGCGGGAGGCCGGACCCGACGAAATCGGGTTCCGCGGGGATCCACGAGAGCTCGGCGCCGCGATCCGGGCTCCAGCCGCGCCAGGTGCGGAGGAGGTACTCCTTCGGAAGCGAGCACGCGAGGCGCGCCAGGTCGGCGTCGCCGGCCTGCGCCGACGCCCGCCGGGCGGGAGGGGCCGTCACGGTGGCGGTCACCGCGAGCGTGAGCACGGCGATCACGGGAGCCACCCGCAGGCGTTTCACACGCACGGGAGGTCCGGGAGGAGCGACGACGGCAACACGAGCCGGAAGGCCGGGTCGGCATCGGTCCCGGCGGGAGGCGTGACGCCCTCGCCGGCGACGTCACGCTTCGTGAGCGACATCAGGTAGCGCGCCACGTCGTCGAGGGTCGCGCCGTTCTCGGCGAGCTCGGTCTCGTTCATGAACACCTGGCTCGGCTGCACGAGGTCGACGACCCGGACGTCGTCACCATCGGTGTCGAACCGCTCCTGGATGCGCGTGCCGATCGCGCCGGTCGAGATCTGGAACCCGCCCGACACGGCGGGGTCGGGCATCGCGCCGTGGTCGGCGGTGAGCACCATCGCCCACTCGCCCTCGCCGACGCGGTCGTCGAGGAACGAGACGAGACGCTCGAGCGCGGCGTCCTGCCACTCGACGGCGTCGGCCATCTCGGGGCTGTTCATCGACCACACGTGGCTGATGTAGTCGATCTCCTTGAAGTTGAGGAAGAGCAGATCGGTCACGTCGTCCTCTCCGAACCGCTCGCGCTCGATCAGCCGCTCGACGACGCGCTGCTGGTACGGGATCCGCGCGGGGGTGTCGAAGCCGGAGAGGTACTGCTCGATGTCGTTGTCGCGCCACTTGCCGTCGAGCTGACCGTCCTTGCGATCGATCGCCGCCTTGTCCTCGTCGAACCCCGGCACGCCGTTCGCGTAGCCGGCGAGCCGGTAGTAGGCGGCGTAGTGCGGCTTGAGGTTCCACTCGAACCCCTCCTCGGCGATCGTCTCGTCGCTCACGACCTGGCGCGTCAGCACGACGTCGCGGTCGCCCCCGTTCCAGAAGGCACCGTGGCTCATCATCCCGAAATGGATGTCGACCGTGCCGGCGACGCCGACCACGGGGTCGTTCCCGTTCGCTCGGTCGTACAGGTCGGCGAACGTCGGCAGCACCCAGAACTCCGGTCCGAGCTCCCAGGGGGTCGTGACGCGCCCGCCGACGCGCAGCCGGTGGCCGACGAGACCGTGACGGCTCGGCCACGCGCCCGTGCCGATCGTCGCGTGGGCCTGCGCGGTGCTCGTCGGCGACGAGCCGACGAAGCTCTGGTCGTACCAGGTGCCCCGTGGGATCAGCGACTCGAGGTACGGCCACAGCCCGCGGTGCTCCTGGAGGACGTTGATGCCCGCCGCATCCCACACGGTGACCACGATCAGCTTCGGCGGCCGGTACCCGTCGGTGCCGACCGCCGGGACGAGCGCCTCGTCCATCACCCGCCCGTCGGGCGCCTCGAACCCGAACCCGGTCAGCGCGGCCTGCGTCGGCGCGATGTCGGCCAGCGTGACGGTGCGCCCCTCCACGCGGCCCTGCTCGCGGATGTGTCCCGGCCCGTACCAGAACATCGGCACGCGCTGGATGTAGTCCCACGGTCCGACATGCGGAAGCCCCGACCCGACGAAGTCGGGCTCCTCGGGGAACAGCGACAGCTGCGCGCCTCGGTCGGCGTTCCATCCACGGAGCGTCCGGACGAGGATGTCGGCGTCCATCGCGCACGCGACGTCGACGAGGTCGATCGAGCCGGGATCGTTCGAGGATCCATCGTTCGACGTCTGGGCGCTCGCGTCGATGCTGGGCCGGGCGAGCAGCGCGGAAGCGATCAGCACGAACGCGGCGACGGGCGTGACGGCTCGGCGGGCGGTCATGGAGCCCCATACGCAACACGACGGCAACGGTCCTCGACAACCGGCGCGGTAGCGTGGACGCGTGTCCGACACCGCCCGACGGCTCGTGACGCTGCTCGTGATCCTCGGCGTCGTCGGGGCGCCGGCCGTGGCTCTCCGCGCCCTGTGCGTCGGCGCGGCGTGCGACGGCGAGCCGGCCCGTGAGCGTGCGGTTCCGTTCTGCTCGTTGCCGGCGCAGGTCCGCGAGCTGCTGGTCGCCGGCTTCCGTGAAGGGCGATCCCCCGATGCGCTCGGCGTGACTCGCCCAGATGTGCTGCTGGGGAGCGATGGACGCGACGCGACGCCGTGGCCGTCGACGGCCGACGGCGACCCGCGCGCGACCGTGCCGCTCGTGCTGCTCGGCGAGGGCGTCACCGGTGGATCGCTCCCGCGGGCGAGGCTCGACGACGTCGCGCCCACCGTCGAGCCGTTGCTCGGCGTCCGACGGCCCTTCCCCGGCGTCCGGAGCGGCACCTCGCTCGCCGGCGTGCTCGATCCGGAGGCGCGCACGAGCCTGCTCGTGACGATCGTGTGGAAACACGTCGACGCGGACGCGCTGCCGGCCTTCCGACGGGCGCTGCGCGGTGTGGACGCGCCCGCCGCCTTCGGCGAGGCCGAGGTCGGGTCCCTTCCGCTCGATCCGGCCGCCGTCCTCACCACGATCGGGAGCGGCGGGATGCCGAACGATCATGGCATCACCGGATCCGTCATCAGGTCCGATCGAGGCGCTCCCGTGCCGGCCTGGAGCGACGGCGCACCGACGTCGGTGATCGCGACGCTCGGCGACGACCTCGACGACGCGACCGGCGGCGGCGCGGCGATCGGGCTCGTCGCCGACGCGCGGACCGATCGGGGGCTGATCGGCGGGACGTGGTACCTCACGTCGGACGGCGCGGACGACGACGACGTGGTGATCGCGCGACGGTCCGTGGCGGACAGCGTCGAAGCGTTGATCACCGACGGTGGCTACGGCGGCGGTGGCGCGCCCGACCTGCTCGGCGTCACGATCGACGGCCGGGCGCGGAACGCCGTCGGCGAGACGCGCGCGATCGTGTCGTTCGTCGAGGCGACCGTGCCCGACGCGACGATCGTCCTCACCGCGACCGGCGACGCGGGGTCCGCGGCGGTCCTCGACGCCGGCGGAACCGACGACGGCGCCCGACGGCTCGAGGTGTCGCCGGCGGCGTTCGGTTCGGCGGTCGACGCTGCCGTCGGCGCGCCCGTCGTCGCCGAGGTGATCAGCGGCGGCGTGTTCGTGGACCAGGCAACCGTCACGGAGCGCGGCATCTCGACCCAGCGGGTCGTCGATGCGATGGCCGGCGTCCGGACGGCCGGCGGGACGCGCGCGCTCGCCGACGCGTTCCCCGGGTTCGCCGTGACGTTCGGGCGGTACTGCGCATGACGACCGTGGAGACGGCGCAGCGGAGCGAGCGCACCTCTCGGGCGCCGACGGGCGACCGCCGGGCGTGGGTCCCGGTGGTGCTCGCTCTCCTCGTGACGTTCGCCGCCGCACGCATCGGCGACCCCGCGCAGGTGGCGTGGCTCCGGAACTTCCTGATCGTGTTCGGCTCGTTGCTGGTCGAGGCGGTGCCCTTCGTCGTGCTCGGCGCCTTCGTGAGCGCCGGGATCGAGGTGCTCGTCCCGGCATCGGCGTTCGCGCGCATCGGGCGGCTCCCGCGATCGATGCAGGCGCCGGCCGCCGCGCTCGCGGGCGTCACGTTCCCCGTGTGCGAATGCGGATCGGTGCCCGTCGCGCGCCGGCTCGTCGCGAAGGGACTCGCGCCCTCGGCGGCCGTCACGTTCATGCTCGCGGCGCCGATCGTGAACCCCGTCGTCGTCGCGTCGACGTTCGTCGCGTACCGCGGCCGCGACACCTTGTGGGTCATGGTCGGAGGACGGTTCCTCCTCGGCCTCGTCGTCGCCATCGTCGTCGGATGGGTGATCGGCGCGAGACGTCCGGAGGACCTGCTCCGACGCGCCCCGGCGCTCGAGGCGCACGAGGTCGACGCCGCGGAACCACGCTGGCGACGGTTCGCCGGTCACCTGTCGGGCGACGTGGTGTTCATGGCGAGGTTCCTGATCATCGGCGCCGCGATCGCGGCCGCGATCCAGACGTTCGTTCCGCAGACGATCGTCGACGGGCTCGCGTCGCTCCCGGTCCTCAGCCTCGTCGCGATGATGGGACTGGCGTTCCTCATGTCGCTCTGCTCGGAATCCGACGCGTTCGTCGCGGCGTCGTTCGTCTCGTTCGGTCCCGGCCCGCAGCTCGCCTTCCTCGTGTTCGGACCGATGGTCGACACGAAGCTCACCGCGCTCTACATCGGGACCTACAGCCGCGGGTTCTTCCGCACGGTGCTGGTGACCGTCGCGGCGACCACGTTGGTCGCGACGCTGTGGATCGAGGTGCTGTTCGGATGACGCGATGGTCCGCGCTGCGCGTCGCCACCGGAGGCGTGCTCGCCGCGTGGGCGGGGCTGTTCTGGTTCCTGCTGGCGACCGATCGGACGGCGTTGTTCCTGTCGAGCCGCACCGAGTGGCTCGTGCCGTCGGGCGCCGTGCTCCTGACGCTCGCGGCCATCGGCAGACTCGCGAGCGCCCGCACCGTGCCGGGCGGCGACGGCGCCGATGCGCTCACCCGGCGGGACGCGTGGACCCTCGGCGCGATCGCGCTGCCGGTGGTGATCCTCGTCGCGATGCCCCCGGTCACGCTCGGCACGTATGCGGTCGGCAAGCGGGCGAGCTTCGTCGGGTCGTCGGTCGGCTCGAGCGTGCGTGTCGTGAGCGGCTCGCTCGACTTCGTCGACGTCGCGGCGGCGCAGAGCTTCGACGACGCGGCCAGGGTCCTCGCGAAGCGGGCCGGCGAGCCGATCGCCCTCGACGGCATCGTCTCGGCCACCGAGGGGCTCCCTCCCGACGAGTTCCTGCTGACCCGGTTCATCGTGACGTGCTGCACGGCCGATGCGACGATCGCGCAGGTGCGGGTCGTGGGCGCGCCACCGGGCGCGTTCGAGCCCGACCAGTGGGTCGAGGTCCGTGGCCGCATCTATCCGGTCGGACGCGAGGTCCTCGTCGCGGCCGAGCGCGTCGAGGCGATCCCGGCGCCGCCGGATCCCTACCTCACGCCGTAGCGCCGCTCGACGCTCGGCCGGATCGGCCGGCCACGCAGTCGCCGCAGGTGCCGATCAGGTCGAGGCGGTGCGCGACGGTCGCGAACCCGCTGCGCTTCGCGAGGCGCGTGACGGTCCGGTCCACGTCGGCCTCGAGCGCCGCGGGGATCGTCACGTCCTCGACGCGGCCGCACGCCGAGCAGATCAGATGGTGATGGTGCTCGGTGAGCGTCTCGGCGAGCTCGTACCGCGCGAAGTCCTCGTCCGTGACGACCCGGCGCACGGCGCCGGCCTGCTCGAGCACGGCGAGGTTCCGGTACGCGGAGCTCTGCGGCAGCGCCGAGGCGGTCAGGAGGTCGCCGATCGGGAGCGGCTTCTCGGCCGCGAGCAACGCGCCGATCAGGCGCCGACGCCCGGCCGTGTAGCGCTGGCCGACCGCGGCGAGCCGGCGAGCGACGACCGCGTGCGCGTCGCGGCGTTCCGCGCCGGTCACGCCGCCGCCCTCACGGGGGACCGAGCGAGCGCGCGGCGGGCGATCGAGGCGACGGCGAACACGACGGCCGCCAGCAGGACGATCGTTCCGCCGGGCGCCAGGCCCCAGAACCTCGAGGCGGCGAGTCCCGCGACCGACGTCACGAGTCCGACGCCGATCGCGATCCGCAGGGTGCCCGCGAACGATCGGGCGAGCAGCTGCGCGGTGGCGACGGGCAGCACCATCATCGCCGCGACGAGCAGGATGCCGACGATCCGCATCGCAGCGACGACGGCGACGGCGGTCACGACGGCCAGCAGCGCGTTCAGCGCGTCGACCGGCAGACCGGCGACCCTCGACCAGTCGTCGTCGGTGACCACCGAGAACAACGGCCTGCGGAGCGCCACCACGACCGCGACGACGCCGACCGCCAGGGCGACGATCGAGGCGACCTCGCTGCGCGTCACGGTGAGCGGCGCTCCGAACAGGTACGACAGGACCTGGCCGTCGAGCCCGTCAGCGCGCGACAGCAGCACCACACCGAGCGCGATCCCCGAGTAGAAGAGGATCGCGAGGGCGACGTCGCCGGACGCGCGACGTCGCCGACGGAGCCATTCGACCCCCACGGCCCCCGCGATCGCGAACGCGAGCGCCACCCAGAGCTCGGCGACACCGAGCAGCACGCCTGCGCCGACGCCGGCGAACGCGACGTGGCCGATCCCGTCACCGATCAGCGACAGCCGCTTCTGCACGAGGAACGTGCCGATCAGGGGCGCGAACACGCCCACGCAGAGCGCCGCCAGCAGGGCGCGCTGCATGAACCCGAGCTCGAACGGATACGGCAGACCGGCGGCGAGCGCTCGCGTCACCGCAGCTCCTCCAGCCACAGCGGAAGGTCTTCGGCGTGGATGCCGAGGCTCACGCCCGAGCTCGCCAGCTCGGCGGGAGAGCCGTCGAACACGACGGACCCCTTCAGCACGACCACTCGGTCGACGTCGTGGGCAACCGCCGAGAGCTCGTGCGACACGAGGAGCACGCCGGCGCCGTGTTCGCGGATCTCGTGCAGCAGCGCGTCGCGGAAGCGCCGCTGCGACCCCTGGTCGACGCCGGCGATCGGCTCGTCGAGGACGAGGAGCGACGGCGAGCTGGCGAACGCGCGAGCGATGAACGCGCGCTGCTGCTGTCCACCCGACAGCTCGTTCAGCGGCCGCCTCGCGAGCTCCGCGAGACCGACGGATTCGAGCGCGTGCGCGACGGCGTCGCGGTCCCCACGGCCGAAGGGTCGCCACCACCGCCCGTCCGTCAGGCGACCGGACTCGACGAGCTCCTCGACGGTCGCGGGAACCTCCGACGCGAGCGACGGACGCTGGGGCACGTACCCGAGCCGACCACGGTCGCGCAGACGTTCGGGGCGTCCGCCGAACAGCCGGACGGAGCCCGACCACGGCTCGAGGCGGCCGAGCAGCAGCTGCAGGAGCGTGGACTTCCCCGACCCGTTCGGACCGACCAGCGCCACGAACTCGCGCGGCGCCACCGTGAGATCGACGTCTCGCAGCACGGCATCGCGGCCGTAGCCGAAGGTGAGACCCTCGGCGACCAGCATCGGCGACGTCGTCGCCGCACGGTCAGTCGCAGCCGAGACCGTCACGGAGCGCCTCCAGGTTCGCGCGCATCACCGAAAGGTAGTCCTCGCCGGCGTCGAGGCGCTCGGCGGTCAGCCCTTCGAGCGGATCGAGGACGTCGGTACGGACGCCCGCCTCCGAGGCCAGCGTCTCTCCGACCGCCGGCGAGACGAGCGACTCCACGAAGATCGTCGTGACGCCCTCGGCGGTCACCAGCTCGCGGAGCTCCGCGAGCCGCTGCGGATCGGGTTCGGCCTCGGGCGACACGCCCGAGATCGCTTCCTGCTCGAGGCCGTACGCGTCGGCGAGGTACCCGAACGCCGCGTGGCTGACGACCAGCAGGCGGGTGTCGCACGTCGCCAGACCCGAGCGGAACGCCTCGTCGAGGGAGGCGAGCTCTGACCGGAAGGACCGGACGGCGTCCGACGACGCCGTCCCGGGTGCCGCGTCGTTCAGCGCGTCGGCGACCCGCTCCACCATCTCGGCGTACCGCGTCGGGTCGAGCCAGACGTGCGGATCGGCCTCGAGTTCGTCGTCGTGCTCGCCCGCGTCGGTCTCCTCGTGGTCGCCGGCCTCGTCGGCGCCCACGTGGTCGCCGGCCTCGTGGTGGTCGTCCGGGGGCGGGAGATCCACGAGCTCGGCTGTGATGTCGACGACGACGCCGGTGGCCTCTCCGAGGGCGTCCTCGACCGCAGGTTGGAAGCCGCCACCCGCGTACAGCACGACGTCGGCCGTCGCGATCGCCTCGATGTCGTCGGGGGTCAGCTCGACGTCGTGGGGTTCCGCGCCGGGCGGCGTGAGTTCGATCACCTCGACGGCGTCCCCCGCGACCCGGCGGACGGCCTCGGCGAGCGGATAGAAGCTCGCGACGGCCGTCACGGCGCCGTCGGACGCGCTCGGCGCAGGCGCGCACGCGGCCACGAGGGATGCGATCGCAAGACTGAGAATCACTCTCATTCCAGCCCGTACCGTAGCAGCCCGACGGCCGACGGTCGAGCGCGCGACGCGGCGGTGTAGCGTTTCCCGCCGTGACGGTGCGGGTGGGGATCGGCTTGTTCACGGCCCAGCTTCCGAGCGGTTCGCGCCGGACGTTCGAACGGGAGTACCGCGACACGATCGAGCTCGTGAAGCTCGCCGAGCACGCGGGGTTCGATTCCGCATGGGTCAGCGAGCACCACGGATCGTCCGACGGGTACCTCCCCTCGCTGTTCGTCCTGCTCGGCGCGCTCGCGGCGACGACCGACCGGATCCGGCTCGGCACCGGCGTGGTCCTGACGCCCCTCCACGACCCGATCCGGCTCGCCGAGGACGCCGCGGTCGTCGATCAGATCTCGGGAGGCCGCCTCGACGTCGGCCTCGGTCTCGGCTGGCGCGAGGAGGAGTTCCGGATGCTCCGGATCCCGATCGCGGAACGTCTCCGGCGGCACGTCGAGACCGTGCAGATCCTGCGCCGCGCGTGGAGCGGCGAGCGGTTCTCGTTCGAAGGCGAGGTCTTCCGGTACGACCGGGTCCGGGTCACGCCGCCGCCCGCGCAGCCCGGCGGCCCGCCGATCCTGCTCGGCGGCTACGTCGCGTCGGCGTTCCGACGCGCCGGCGAGCTCGCCGACGGACACATCACCGACGCCGACGACGCCGCCGCGCTCGGTGAGGCGTTCGCCGGCGTCGACGCGGGCGCACGAGCCGCGGGCAAGGACCCGAGCTCCCTACGGTTCGTGCTGATGCAGAACGCGTTCGTGACGAACGACGGCGACGCGTGGCCGATCGTGCGCGACGGAGTGCTCCACCAGTGGGGCTCGTACGAGGCCTGGGCGAACGGCCACGACACGCCGGAGCATGACTCGCTCGAACCGTCGGTGAGCGACGAGGACGCCGCCCGCGTGGCGACCGTCACCGGGTCGCCACGTGAGGTCGCGGAACGCCTCGCCGCCGTCGTCGAGCCGTGGCGCGACCGCGGCGTCGAACTCGTGGTGCGGCTCCACTACCCCGGGATGGAGCTCGCGCCCGCCGCGGAGGCGGTCGAGCTCTTCGCCGAACACGTGGTGCCCGCGCTCCGAGGCTGACGACGGACCCGCTCGGCTGCGTGCGCGGCCGCTCAGGCTCCGAGCCGCAGCCCCCCGTCGGGGAGCCGTTCGGCGAGGCCGTCGCGCACGAGTCCATCGACGGCCGCGCGGATCCGCTCCCGTGGTTCCGCGATCGCGTCCGCCAGCGCCGGCACGTCGACCGGGCCACCGGCGCGCAGCGCCGCGAGCACGCGTCCACGGAGCTGCCGCAGCGATCCTTCGAACGGTGCCTGACGGCGGGACGGGGGCACGGCCGTCCGGCCCGAGGCGCGGAACGAGCAGCGACGCAGAGGGCAGGCATCGCATCGCGGCTGCGGCCGGCAGGCCGTGCGTCCGAGGTCCATCAGCGCCTGGTTCCAATCGCCCGGCCGCGTCCTGGGGACCCACCGGTCCGCCGCGTCGACCAGATCGCGGGGCGCGACCTCGTCGGGTTCCCCGCCGAACAGGTACCGGGCGGCGATCCGTCGAACGTTCGTGTCGACCGCGGCGCGTCTGGCCCCGAACGCGATCGAGGCGACCGCCGATGCCGTGTAGGGACCGACGCCGGCGAGCGCGACCAGGTCCTCGACGTCGCGCGGCACGAGGCCCCCGTGACGCCCGACGATCGCCTGCGCGGCGTCGTGGAGCGCGACCGCGCGACGGTGATAGCCGAGGCCGGCCCACGCCGTGATCACGTCGCTGCGACGGGCGCGAGCGAGCGTCCCGACGTCGGGGAACCGAGCGACGAACGCCTCGAAGATCGGCGCCACGCGAGGCGCCTGCGTCTGCTGGAGCATGACCTCGCTCACGAGGACGCGGTAGGCGTCGGGCGGATCCGAGCGCCAGGGGTACGCCTCTCGTCGGGGCTCGTACCACTCGAAGAGACGTCGTCGATCCGCCGAGACCGCCGGCCCCACGGTGGTCGCTGCGCTCGGCGGCACGGCGGCGATCAGAAGCCGGTCTTCGCCTCGCGGCTCGGCATCGCGTCGACGGCGCTCGCGAGGGAGCCGTGGATCGCGGTGAAGAGCTCCGCGACGTAGTCGGGACGCAGCTCCGGCCCCGCGGTTCCGCGCACCGCGGACGCGGTCATCTCGACGGCCTTGTCGAACACGTGCCAGTCGCTCTCGCGGGACATCGGGGCGGACCTCCTGTTCGGGAACGTTCCTCGTCGTCGTCGCCCGGACGCGGGCGCGCGGTCCAGGCTAGCCGACGGCGCTCCGGACGAACGTCGACGCCGAACTTCGGCCAAGATGTCGAACGAACGCCGCTCCGTTCGTCGGAAGGGATGAAGGCGGCCGATCGGCGGGCGCCAACGCACCTGAGGAGGGGACCGTGAAGTACATGCTGTTGATCTACGGGGACGAGAAGGCGGCGGCCCAGCAGCGGGAGTCGCTGTCGGAGGAGGACCAGCAGAAGTACATGCAGACCTGGTTCGACTACACCGACTGGCTGGGCCAGAAGGGATGGCTCGTCGCGGGCGACGCGCTCCTCGACACGTCGCAGGCGACCAGCGTGCGCGTCCAGGGCGGCGACCGGGTCGTCACCGACGGACCCTTCGCGGAAACGAAGGAGCAGCTCGGCGGCTACTACCTGCTCGACGTGCAGAACGTCGACGATGCGATCGAGGCGGCGGCGCAGTGCCCCGGCGCCCAGTACGGCACGATCGAGCTCCGTCCCCTGATGGAGTTCGACCAGGCGCCGTCCTGACGACGCGTGCGATCGGCGGCGGTGCGACGCGTGACCGGCGGAGCGAGCGAGAGCGCTTCCGCCGCCACCGGCGCCGCTGCCGGGCAGCCGGCGATCGGGGCCGTCGACCGCGCGTTCCGCGAAGAGGCGGGCCGCGCGGTCGCGGCCCTGATCCGCATCACCGGCGACTTCGATCTGGCCGAGGAAGCGGTCCAGGATGCGTTCGCGACCGCCTTGCGCACGTGGCCGGAACGGGGCGTCCCGGAGAACCCCGGCGCGTGGATCGTCACGAGCGCGCGCAACCGCGCGATCGACCGCCTGCGTCGCGAGCGCACGCGCGTCGACCGATCCATCGAAGCCGACCGGCTGCGTGCGCTCGAGCGGGCCGACGACGTGAGCGATATCCCCGACGACCGTCTGCGCTTGATCTTCACGTGCTGCCACCCCGCGCTTCCGATGGAAGCGCGGGTCGCGCTGACGCTGCGGACCGTCGGCGGGCTCTCCACCCGCGAGATCGCGCGCGCCTTCCTGTCGCCCGAGCCGACGGTCGCGCAACGCCTGGTGCGTGCGAAGCGGAAGTTCCGCGACGCCGGCATCCCGTACCGCGTTCCGCCGCGTGAGCTGCTCGCGGAACGCCTCGCCGGCGTCCTCGCGGTCCTGTACCTGATCTTCAACGAGGGGTACAGCGCCACCGACGGCGACCTCGTGCGCGCGGAACTGTGCGACGAGGCCATCTGGCTGTGCCGGACGATCGACCGCCTGATGCCGGGCCAGCCCGAGGTCGGCGGCCTGCTCGCGTTGATGATCCTGCATCACGCACGACGGGCCGCACGGGTCGCCCCGGACGGATCGCTCGTGCTGCTCGAGGACCAGGACCGCGCGCACTGGGACCACGACGCGATCGACGAGGGATCGCGCGTGCTCGACGAGGCGCTCTCGCACCGACGACCGGGGCCGTACCAGCTGCAAGCCGCGGTCGCGGCGCTCCACGCCCGCGCGCCACGGCCCGAGGACACCGACTGGCCGCAGATCGCTGCGCTCTACGGCGCGCTCCTCACGTTCGACGCCTCGCCCGTGATCGCGCTGAACCGCGCCGTCGCCGTCGCGATGGCCGACGGACCCGCGGCGGGGCTCAAGCTCGTGGACGCGCTCGCGGAACCGCTCGCGTCGTACCACCTGTTCCATGCGACGCGGGCCGACCTGCTCCGTCGGCTCCAGCGCGCCGACGACGCCCGCGGGGCGTACATCCGGGCGCTCGAGCTCGTCACCAACCCCGCCGAACGTCGCTTCCTCGAACGACGGCTCGTCGAGGTCGGAGGCGCCGCAGCTCACGACGAAGACCGTCACGACGGAGACCGAGGTTCCTCCGGCGGCGGCGTGGGTTCCGTGGGATAGCATCCGGCGCGGTGCTCTTCCCCACGACCGACTTCGCGATCTTCTTCGTGCTCGTGTTCCTCGGCCATTGGCTGCTGAACCACGACACGAAGCGGTGGAAGCCGTTCATGCTGCTGGCCAGCTACGTCTTCTACGGATGGTGGGACCCGCGGTACGTCGTGTTGCTCGTCGGCGTCTCCGCGATCGCGCAGGTCGGCGCGATCACGGTGTCGAAGCAGGACGACGACCGGCGGAGGATGCGCGCCGTCGCGCTGGCCGTCGCGGCGACGCTCGCGCCGCTGCTGTACTTCAAGTACTACGGCTTCTTCGTCGTGAACACGGCGAACGCGGCGTCGGCGCTCGGACTCGGATGGACGCCCCCGCTGATCCAGGTCGTGCTGCCGGTCGGGATCAGCTTCTACACGTTCATGGCGATCAGCTACGTGGTCGACGTGCACCGGCGGCGCTTCACGGTGGCGAGCTGGACCGACGTGTTCCTGTACCTGGCCTTCTTCCCCCACCTCGTCGCGGGCCCCATCGTGCGACCCGACGAGCTGATCCCCCAGCTCGACGTCCGCAGGGACCAGCGGCACCTCGACGTCGCGAACGCGGGATGGCTGATCCTCGGCGGGCTCTTCAAGAAGGTCGTGATCTCGAGCTACCTGACGAGCGAGATCGTCGAGCCGGTCTTCGGCGATCCGTCCCGGCACAGCGCCCTCGACGTGCTCGTCGGCGTCTGGGGCTTCGCGGTGGTGATCTACGCCGACTTCAGCGGATACACCGACATCGCGATCGGGGTTGCGCAGCTCCTGGGGTTCCGGTTCCCCCAGAACTTCGACCGCCCGTACGCTGCCGTGTCGGTCCAGGACTTCTGGCGTCGTTGGCACATGACGCTGTCGCGCTGGCTCCGCGACTACCTATACATCCCGCTCGGCGGCAACCGGAAAGGCGTGCGCCGTACCTACGTCAACCTGTTGATCACGATGACGCTCGGCGGACTGTGGCACGGTGCCGCATGGAACTTCGTCGTCTGGGGCATGCTGCACGGCGCGTTCCTCGCGGTCGGTCAGTGGAAGCGCAGCGCGCGCGAAGCGGGCGTCCTCGCCGAACCACCCCACTCGGGGTCGACGGTGTGGCTGCAGCGGCTCGCAGCCTTCCACCTCGTCTGCGTCGGATGGGTCTTCTTCCGCGCCGATTCGGTGGGCACCGCGATGTCGATGCTCGGCCGCCTGGTGACGGGATGGGGGACCCCGACCGAGCTCGTAACCCCGCTCGTCCTGCTCGCGATCGCGGTCGGGATCGGCGCCCAGTACGTCCCGCCGGCGCCCGCCGAGGCGCTCAAGGATCTCCTCGCACGCGTCCGTCCGGTGCCGCTCGGCGTCGCGACGGCGGTCGTCCTGTTCGTCATCACGACCCTCGGCCCCGAGGGCGTCGCGCCGTTCATCTACTTCCAGTTCTGAGGTGCACGTGACGATCCCGAGCGACCCCGTCGGCGCGCGCGACGTCCGCCGCCGCGGAGCCGACGCCGACGATGCCGACCGTACGGCACCCCCGCCCACCCTCGGCCCTCGGGCCGAGGACACCTGGTCGGCAGCTCCGCCTCCGGGTCGCACGGGCATGCCCGCCGGACGAGCGCTCACGGTCGTGCTGGTGGGTCTGCTCGCGTGGACGCTGCTGTTCGGTCCCGAGCTGAAGCGCTCGGCCGAGGAACAGCCGCTCGGCGCCAGGCGCACGGTGTCGATCGCGGTCCTGTCGCCCTTCGTCTGGATCAGCGACGCCGTCGGCCTGTCGGCGGTGACCGGCGGCGTCGGCCGCGCGCTCGGCCGGGGTGGCCCGGAGGCGCCCGCGTTCCCGGTCGACGACCTCCCGACGTACTCGCCGCCCCCGGGGGTGTCTCCGTCGCCGGAACCCGAGCGCGTGCCGGTCGTCGACACGGCGATCAGGGTTCCGACCGGGCAGGACCCGCTACGCGTCGCCGTGGTCGGCGACTCCCTCGCAGCCGGCATCGGCTACTACGCCGAACGTGTGTTCAAGCCCTTCTTCGTCGACGTCACGAAGCAAGGGACGATCTCCACGGGGCTCGCGCGTCCCGACTACTACAACTGGCCGGCGGCGATGAAGCAGATCGGCGACGTCTTCCGACCCGACATCGTGATCGTGATGGTCGGCGAGAACGACAACCAGTCGCTGCTCGATCCGGCTGGGCGGCTCGAGACCCAGATCGGGACCGGCGCGTGGCCGCCCGCGTACGAAGCGCGCGTCGAGCGGTTCGCGACGATCGCGACCCGCAACGGCGCCCACGTGATCTGGCTCGGGCTCCCCATCGAGCGCGACGAGTCACGCTGGCTCTTCATCGAGCGCCAGAACGCGATCTACGAACGCGTCGCCGATCGGCTCCCGAACGTCGCCTACCTCGACACGTGGGAGCTCTTCTCCAAGCCGGACGGCGGATACACGGCCTACTTCCGCGACGGCAGCCGGGTCGAACTCGTCCGAGAGGACGACGGCGTCCACTTCACGGGCACCGGGTACACGATCTTGATGGAGCACGTCGCACGCCTCGCCACGGAGTCGTTCGACCTCCACGAGAAGACGTACGAGACCTAGCCGGGGACCGGCACCTCCGGCAGCGATGCCATGGCCTCCTCGACCTGGGCGTCCTCGAACTCCACCTCGGGCAGCCGTCCGTTCATGTAGTCGTCGTAGGCCTGCATGTCGAAGTGCCCGTGGCCGCAGAGGTTGAACAGGATCACCCGCTCCTCACCCGCCTCCTTCGCGGCCTTGGCTTCGTCGATGGCGGCCCGGATCGCGTGGGCCGGCTCCGGCGCCGGGATGATGCCCTGCGCGCGCGAGAAGCGGATCGCCGCGTCGAAGATCTGGTTCTGCGTGTACGCCTTCGCCTCCATCTGCCCGTGCTTCACCAGGAGCGACAGCGACGGCGCATCGCCGTGGTACCGAAGGCCTCCGGCGTGGACGGGCGCCGGCACGAAGCCGTGCCCGAGCGTGTACATCGGGAGCAGCGGCGTCATGCCCGCCGTGTCACCGAAGTCGTAGGCGAACGAGCCCTTCGTGAGCGTCGGACACGCGGCGGGCTCCGCCGCCACGAACCTCATGTCGGGCGTGACGCCTCGGAGCTTGTCGGCCATGAACGGATAGGCGATGCCGGCGTAGTTCGATCCGCCGCCGACGCATCCGATCACGACGTCGGGAACCTCGCCCGCCATCTCCATCTGCTTCTTGGCCTCGAGCCCGATCACGGTCTGATGCAGCAGCACGTGGTTCAGCACGGAACCGAGCGCGTAGTTCGTGTCGCCGTTCGTGGCCGCGACCTCGACGGCCTCGCTGATCGCGATCCCGAGCGACCCGGTGGAGTCGGGATGCTCGGAGAGCACACCCCGGCCGGCGTTCGTCGTGTCGGACGGCGACGCGTGAACGGTCGCGCCGAACGACTCCATGAAGATGCGCCGGTACGGCTTCTGCTCGTACGACGCCTTGACCATGTAGACCAGGCACTCCATGCCGAAGAGCTGGCACGCGAGCGCGAGCGAGGATCCCCATTGCCCCGCGCCCGTCTCGGTCGCGATCTTCGTGATGCCTGCCTGCTTGTTGTAGAAGGCTTGTGGAACCGCGGTGTTGGGCTTGTGCGACCCCGCCGGTGACACGCCCTCGTACTTGAAGTAGATCCGCGCCGGCGTGTCGAGCGCGCGCTCGAGGCGCGTCGCGCGGAACAGCGGCGTCGGCCTCCAGAGGCGATAGATGTCGATCACCTCGCCGGGGATGTCGACCCACTCGTCGGTCGACACCTCCTGCATGATCAGCGCCTCGGGGAACAGCGGTGCGAGCGCGTCGGGCGTGACGGGCTCCTTCGTTCCGGGGTGCAAGGGAGGGAGCGGGGCGACGCCGTGCTGCGCCATCACCGGCAGCAGGTTGAACCACGCCGAAGGGATCTCATCGGGTTGGAGATCGAAGCGGGTGCGCTCGGTCATCGGTGCCCTCCTTCGGCCGGTCGGACGGGCGCGAGCGTACCCGGCTGACGTTCGGCGTGGCCACGCCGGCGTCGTACGCGTCGCTCGTGTGGTCAGCCGCCGGGCGGCCACGCCTCGAGCCAGTCCCAGCTCTCGGCCCAACCCACGTCGACCGGCTCGACCACCCTGCGGACGTCGCTTCCGTCGGGTCGCATCAGGTAGATGCCGGCATCGATCAGAGGCTGACGACGTGGCGCGTCCCGTGGCGGAAGGCCGACCGCGTCGCGCTCGCTCGCGAACGCGATCCACGCACCGTCGGGCGACCAGACCGGCAACATCTCGGTCACATCAGGAGGCGAAAGGCGACGGACGCTCCCGCCGTTCGCGCTCACGACGTAGATCCCCGGTGGACCCGGATGGTCACCCGACTCCATGGCGATCGTCGTTCCGTCGGGGGACCAACGGACACGCGTCGCCGGGCGGTCGGAGATCCGCCGTTCGTCGCTCCCATCGGTTCCCATCGTGATCACGCCGGTCTCGCCGGCATCACCTGCGAGGCCGACGACCAGACGCGACCCGTCGGGGGACCAATCGACGTCTGCCCACGCCGGGTCCTCCCAGCTGCGCACGGCGGTCGACGTCGCGGTCGCCGCGTCGACGACCCAGATGGTCGTGCCCGTATCGGTATAGGCGGCGTAGGCGAACCGCGCGGCATCGGGAGACCACGCTCGACCGAGGTAATCGTTCCAGTGACGCAACTCGCCGACCACCGTGGGCGATGACCCGTCGGGTTCGCCCATCACGACCCTGGCACCCGGCACGCCGTCGGGAACCTCTTCGGCCCACACGAGCGAGGAGACATCCGGCGCCCACGCCCAGTCGACGGCATGCGCGATCGACGGCAGCCGCACCTTCGAGGCGTCGCGGTCGCCGAGGTCCAGGGCCCAGAGATCGGGGGGCCACGACCGAGCCCCGTCGTGGAGCCACAGCAGCACGCCGGAGGGCTCGGCGGCCTCGACCGGAGTCGTCGTCGTTCGCTCGTCCACAGGTCCGGTGAGGGCGCGCCCGCATGCGGTGGCGACCGCCCAAAGAAGAACGGTGGCGACGAAGGAGGCTCGGAGGTGCATGCCCCCGACCGTAGGAGGCGGACGATCGAGGCACAAGACGCAGGTCCATCGTCACCGAGCGACGACACGACCGGATGTCCGGCTAGGGCCGCGGAAGCAGCGACACCTCGACCCATCCGCCGACCTCGCGGACGGCGTAGATGGGAAGCGCGTCTTGCCCGGGCCCCGACACGGGCTCGCCGGTCTCGACGTCGAACGCGGTTTCGTCGACGGGACAGATGATCGTCGCGGCGCGATCGTCGAAGATCCCGTCGGACAAGGTGCACCCGGCGTGCGTGCACGCGTCGGCGAACGCGAACAGTCGGTGCTCCACGTGCGCGATCGCCACCCGTCCCACCGGAAGGTCGAACGCCCGGACCTCACCCTCGGGGATCTCGGCCAGCGCGCCGACGCGCGCGAACCCGTCGTCGCTCACCATCGCGCTCCGGTGAGCGCCGCGAACGCGCGCTGCGCGACGGTGACGCCGCCGAGCACGCTCAACAGCCACAGCACCGGTTCCATCGCGCCGGGGACGACGAGGCCGAGGATCATCGCGATCATCCGTTCGAGGCGCTGGAAGAGTCCCTCCGTCAAGGACACGCCGGCCGCCTCGGCCTCGGCGCGCACGTGCGACACGGAGAGGCTGATCACGAGCGTCACGAGCGCGAGCGCCGCCGGCACCCGGCGGCCGTCGGCCGCGAGCGCCCAGAACAGGCTCGAGAACAACACCATGTCCGAAACGCGGTCGAGGACGGAGTCCATGAACGCCCCCGACCGTTTCGCCTCGCCTCGGTGCCGGGCGACGGACCCGTCGAAGACGTCGGCGGCGCTCGCGGCGAACACCGCGACGCCTGCGGCGAACCACGCTCCGGCGACGATCAGCACGCCCGCGACGATCGTGAAGACCAGCGACAGGAGCGTGAGCTGCCACGGACGGATCCGCGTCCAGAGCAAGAACGCGAGGATCGCGCGGTAGGGCCAGCCGAAGAGGCGAGGGATCAGCCCTCCCGCGGCGGATTCGTTGCGACGAGGCGCCGGAACGTCGCGGATGCGCGGGGCCTCGCGAGGCGTCGACGGGCGGTCGGTGCGGGGCCGGGTCCGTCGCGCGCTCACGACCGGCTCGGCCTCACCCGGTGTGCGGCTCGAACGACACGATCTCGTACCGGAAGCTTCCGCCGGGCGCGTCGATCGAGACCTCGTCGCCGGTCCGCTTGCCGAGCAGCGCGGACCCGAGAGGCGACTGGGTCGTCACCGTGCGGGCCCCCGGCACCTTCTCCTCGGCGTGCTCGGCGAAGAGGTAGGTCTCCGTGTCGTCGTCATCATCGTCGAGCGGTCGCACCGTGACGAGCATCCCGGGGGTGATCTCATCGGCGTCGACGGGCGCCTCGACGATCTCGGGGTCGCGGAGCATGGCCTGGATCTTGCGGATCCGGGCCTCCATCAGGCCCTGCTCGTTCTTCGCGGCGTCGTACTCGGCGTTCTCCCGGATGTCGCCGTGCTCGCGAGCGACCTTGATCCGCTCGGAGATGTGCTCACGGCCGTTCGTGGTGAGCTCGTCGAGCTCCGCCTTCAACCGGGTGTACGCGTCGAGCGTCAGGGTCGCGGACGGCGCCTGACCTGGGCGGCGCTCGGGGCGGTTCCGCAGCTCTTCGGGCAACTCGACCATGGGCGGCAGTCTACCGAGGGCCCCGCGGCCGTCCGGTTCACGTCTCCGAGACGAAGACGTTCTTGACCTCGGTGTACAGGTTGACCGCGTGCATGCCCATCTCGCGGCCGATCCCGCTCCGCTTGTAGCCGCCGAAGGGCGCCTCGGTGTGGACGCTGCTGGCGGAGTTCACGGACAGCACGCCCGTCCGCAGCGCCTTCGCGACCCGGATCGCCCGCCCGACGTCGCGCGTCCAGATCGATCCCGACAGCCCGTACTGCGAGTCGTTCGCGATGCGGATCGCGTCGGCCTCGTCGTCGAACGGGATCACGCAGGCGACCGGGCCGAAGATCTCCTCCTGGGCGACCCGCCAGCCGTTGTCCACGTCGGCGAGGACGGCCGGCCGCAGGTAGAACCCCGGCTCGTCGAGAACGTCGCCGCCGGCGACGTGGCGAGCTCCCTCCTCGATGCCGATCGACAGGTACTCGAGAGCGGTCTTCCGCTGGGCGTCGCTGATGAGCGGACCCATCTCGGTTCCGTCGGCGAGCGGGTCGCCGACGCGCACCGCTGCGGCTCGGTCGGCGAAGCGCGAGACGAACTCGTCGTAGATCGGTCGCTGCACGAGCTGCCGCGATCGTGCGCAGCAGTCCTGGCCGGCGTTGTCGAACACGGACCAGAGCGAGGACTCGACGCAGGCATCGAGGTCGGCGTCGGCGAACACGACGTTCGCCGACTTGCCGCCGAGCTCGAGCGACACGCGGCCGAGGTGTTCCGCCGCGGCCTGCATCACCCTCACCCCGACCTCGGTCGAGCCGGTGAAGCTGACCTTGTCGACACGAGGATCGGCGACGAGCGCGTTGGCCGTCGTGGACCCCGGTCCCGGAAGGACCGACAGCGTGCCCTCCGGGAGTCCCGCACCGTAGAGGAGGTCGGCGATCGCGAGCGCCGTGAGCGGCGTCTGCGACGCGGGCTTCACGATCGCCGTGTTCCCGCATGCGAGCGCCGGCGCGATCTTCCACGACGCGATCACCGCCGGGAAGTTCCACGGCGTGATCAGGGCGCACACGCCGACGGGTTCCCGGATCGTCAGGTCGAGCCCGGGTGGCATCACCGGGATCGTCTCGCCGAGGATCTTGTTCGCGGCACCGCCCCAGTACTCGAAGACGTTCGCGACGATGTCGATCTCGGCGCGCGCAGCGCCGAGCGGCTTCCCGCCGTTCCGGGCCTCGAGCCGTGCGAGCTCGTCCTGGCGGTCGCGGATCGCGAACGACGCCCGGGTGAGGACCCGTCCGCGTTCCCGCGCGCTGAGCCGCGGCCACGGTCCACGCTCGAAGGCGTCGACCGCGACGTCGACCGCGCGTCGGGCGTCCTCGGGTCCCGCTTCGGCCACCTCCGCCATCGGCTCTGCCGTCGCGGGCTCCGTCACGTCGAAGACGCGGCCCTCGGCGGCGTCGACGCGGTCTCCTCCGATCGACAGCGGTTCCGGCATCGTCCGCCTCCTTCCAGCGTCGGCCGCAGCGACGAACCGGCGCGGCCGCCGCATCATAGGGAGCCTGCCGCCGACGGCGCATCGGCGTAGGCTTCGCGCCGGTCCGACGCGGAAGGAGCTGTTCGATGCGCCTGCATGGCAAGGTGGCCGTGATCACCGGCGGCGGGAGCGGGATGGGCCGCGTCGCCTCCGAGCTGTTCGCCCGGGAGGGGGCTCGCGTGGTCGTCGCCGACGTCGCGGATGACGCCGGCCGGGCGACGGCCGACGCGATCACGGCGAACGGCGGGGACGCCCTCTACGTCCACGCGGACGTCGCCGACGACGAGCAAGCGCACGAGATGATCGACGCGGCCGTCGACGCGTTCGGGTCCCTCGACGTCCTCTACAACAACGCCGGCGTGATGCCGGCCGCCGACGGGTCCATCGACGCGATGGACGACGCGACGTGGGACCTCGTGCTCTCGATCAACGTGAAGGGCGTCGCGCACGGCTGCAAGTACGGCGTCCCGGCGATGATCGCGTCGGGCGGCGGCTCGATCATCAACGTCGCATCGTTCGTCGCATGGATGGGCGCCGCGACGTCGCAGACCGCCTACACCGCGTCGAAGGGCGCCGTGCTCGCGATGACGCGCGAGATCGCCGTCGAGTACGCGCGCAAGGGGATCCGATGCAACGCCCTGTGCCCCGGACCGATCGACACGCCGCTGCTCGCCGAGCTCCTGGCCGAGCCGGCGCAGCGCCAACGTCGGTTCGTCCACATCCCGCTCGGACGGCTCGGTCGGCCCGAGGAGCTCGCGAACGCGGCGCTGTTCCTGGCCTCCGACGACTCGTCGTTCATGACGGGTGCGTCGCTGATCGTCGACGGCGGGATCACCGCCGCCTACGTCACCCCGGAGTGACGGAGGGCGCCGGCGGCCGGCGCGGATCGAGCGGCACGCGCCCAGTGCCGGCGGCCACGAGCGCGCCCAGCCGCCCCCGCCCGCGACGCTCGAGTCGCGTGGCCACGACGAGGAGCAGCTGGGCGGTCACGAAGGCGTCCCAGAGGGCATGGTGCGCTCGATCCGGCGGCACGCCGAAGCGTTCCGCGGTCGCACCGAGCGACGCCGAGACGGCCGGCGACGGATTCCGACCGGCGAGGTGATCCTCGAGGATCGCGAGTCGGCGGACGTCGACGATCCGCCGGGACCAGGCCCGCGCCGTGCCGCCGAGCGCACGAGCGAGGAACGCCGATTCGACCCATGACGTCCACGCGACGACGACGCGGCCCTCGAGCGCCGAGCGGAGGTCGTCCCGCAGGTGCGCGAGCGGCGCCGCGCCGTCGAGGTCGCGCGGACGGATGCCGTGGATCGCGACGACGTCCGGCGACATCGGCCGCCCCGGGTCGACGACACGCGAGACCGCGCGATCGAGGCGGGCCTGGCCTCGGTCGACGGGGACGACGCCGAACGACACGATCGCGTCGCGCTCGGGATCCAGCCCGGTCGTCTCGAGGTCGATCGCCGCGAACGGCACCGAGCGCCACGATCCGCGTCGATCCCACACGCCACCGCCGAGCGTGACGCCGCCGAGCCGCCTCACCGGAGCCTCGACGCCGACATCTCACGACCGAGGCGCTCCTGCACGTGCGCGATGGCGCGGAACGCCTCGCGCAGTCCGCCGCGGGCGATCGGATCGAGCTCCCCCGGATCGACGAGGTCGTCCACCGGCAGGGCGGCGCCGGCGCGACGCACGTGATGCTCGAGACGGAGCTCGAGGAGCAGCCCGAAGGCCGCGATCATCGCGTCGGCGTCGTCGGCCTCGAGGATCCCGGCGGTCCGTGCCTCGCGGAGCCGCGCGAGCGTCCCCAACTCCGTCGATCCGGCAGCGATCGCCAGCGCCCGCGCGAGATCGACGACGGGCAGCAACCCGCCCGCCTTCAGGTCGACGCGGGCGCCGTCGCCGTCGGCCCGCGTCGTGCGCACCGTGCCGAGTAGGCCGAGCGGCGGGCGCTGCTCGAGCGCGAGCCGCATGCTGCGGTGGACGAATCCGGCGTGGCGCCCCGCTGCCGCGACGAGCGACGCCCATCCGCCCACGTCGAGCGCGCCCGCGACCTTCCGACGGTCGAACGCGATCGCCGTCACGAAGGCGGCGTGGGACGCGGGCTCCTCGATCCAGCTCCTGAACGCGTCGGACCATCCGGTGCGCGTGCGGCGCCACGCCCGCTCGCTCGCCATGACGTTCGACGGGCACCTCGGTACGCCTGCGGCGTCGAGCCCCTCGACGACGCGCGTCGCGAGCGCCGCGAAGTACGCGTCGGCGCCGTCGTCGGCGCCGTCCTCGAGCACGAGGAGGTGATCCTGGTCACCGGCGATCCCGCGTTCGCGCCGGGCCTGGCTCCCCAGGGCGAACCACGCCCACGGCACGGGCGGTTCGCCGAGCTCCTCGATCCCGAGCTCGAGCAGGCGGGTGGTCATCGCG
>DATHTO010000006.1:0-13416 GCA_035463115.1 Actinomycetota bacterium
AACCTCATCGCCACGCTGATGTTCTCCCAGGGCGTGCGGATGATCCTCGGCGGTGACGAGATCGGGCGAACGCAGGGCGGCAACAACAACGCCTACTGCCAGGACAACGAGATCGGCTGGTACGGATGGGACCTCGACGCCGACGACCGCGAGCTGCTGGCGTTCACCCGCGACGTGTCGCGGATCTTCCGTGAGGAGCCGGTGCTGCGTCGCCGGTCGTTCTTCAACGGGGCGCCGGTCGCCGGACGCGAGAAGGACGTGACGTGGGTCCGTCCCGACGGCGAGGAGATGACCGACGGCGACTGGCAGGACCCCCAGAACCGCGTGCTCGGCATGCTGATGCCGGGCCGCGCCACCGACGAGACCGACCCGCGCGGCCGTCCGATCCACGGACGCACGCTGCTCTTGCTCCTGAACGCCGGGTCGCGGTCCCGGTCGTACACGCTGCCCAAGCAAGCCCGACCAGGATCGTGGCGCGAGCTCGTGAACACGGCGCGTCCGCGTCAGGCGCGGACGATCCGGCGACCGGCCGTGAACCTGGTCGCCCATTCGCTCGCGCTGTTCGCGTACGAAGAGGGCGCCGGGACGAGCGCCTGAGGACCCGACCGTGCCCGGCGACGCCCCCGTCTCGACGTACCGGCTCCAGCTGACGCCGGACGAGGGTTTCGCCGACGCCGCGTCGCTCGCCCGCTACCTGCGCGATCTCGGGATCGGCGCCGCGTACTGCTCGCCGGTCTGGCGCTCGCGTCGCGGAAGCACCCACGGTTACGACGTCACCGACCCGACCGCGGTGGACGACGAGCTCGGCGGCTCGGAGGGATTCTCGGCGATGGCGAGGGCCTTCCGGCGAGCCGGGCTCGGGCTCGTGCTCGACATCGTGCCGAACCACATGGCCGCGTCGCCCGAGAACGCGTGGTGGCTCGACGTGCTGACCCACGGGCGAGCGTCGCGGTACGCCGCGGTCTTCGACATCGATTGGGAGGGCGCCGGTCGCGAAGGCAAGGTCCTGCTCCCGGTGCTCGGCGCGCCGTACGGCGAAGAGCTCGAAGCAGGGTCGTTCAGACCGATCATCGAGGACGGCGCGCTCCGGGTCGCCTACCACGACCACCGGCTCCCGATCGACCCGGCCGACGTGCCGCGCGTCTTCGAGGGACTCCTGCTCGACGGGCGTGCCGGCGAGGCGCTCGCCGAGGCGATCGACGAGGCTCGCACGATCCCGTCGCGCGACCGCACGGACCGGAGGAGCGTCGCCCGCCGCGCCCGGACGACCGCGCGGGTCGAGGCCCTGCTTCGCGACGCCGTCGACGCCGACCGAGAAGGACGGCTCGCGACGTACCTCGAGCGGTGGTCGGGCACGGCGGGCGACCCCTCGTCGTTCGACCGGCTCGACGCGCTCCTCGACGACCAGGCGTACCTCCCGTCGTACTGGCGCGCGGCGCTACACGGGATGGACTACCGCCGGTTCTTCGACATCTCGGACCTGATCTCGGTTCGGAACGACGTCCCGGAGGTCTTCGAGCTCACGCACCGATCGATACGGTCGCTCGTGCGACGGAAGCTCGCCACCGGCCTCCGCGTCGACCACGTCGACGGCCTCCGCGACCCGCAGACCTACCTCGATCGGCTGCGCGACCACGTCGGCGCGCCGTACGCGCTCGTCGAGAAGATCATCGCGCCCGACGAGGCGTTGCCGTCGAGCTGGCCGGTGGACGGCACGACGGGCTACGAGTTCCTCCGCGACGTGATCGGCGTGATGCTCGATCGCGACGGCGCGGCGGCGATCGACGAGGCGTTCCGAGCGCGGACGGGCCTTCCGTCGTTCGACGAGGTGGTGGTGCAGGCCAAGCGCGACGTCCTCGCGAGGCTGTTCGATTCCGAGGTCGACGCGCTCGCCGCACGGATGCACCGGCTCGCGGTCGTCGATCGCTACGCGCGCGACGTTCCGCAGGCCGCGCTCCGTGAGGCGATCGAGGCGATCACCGCGGCGCTGCCGGTGTACCGGACGTACGTGCGCTCCCTCGAGGGCCCGAGCGGACAGGATCGCTCGACGATCGTCGACGCCGCGGAGCGGGCGCGAGCCGCGATCCCACCCGAGGCCGGGCCGGCGCTTGCGTTCTGCTTGCGGGTGTTCACCCTCGACGGGGTCGGCGGCATGACGCCGCGCCGCGCGCAGGCGTGGCTCGCCGTGGTCCAGCGGTGGCAGCAGCTCTCGGGGCCGGCTGCGGCGAAGGGCCTCGAGGACACGGCGCTCTACCGCGACGTCGCCCTCCTCGCGCGGAACGACGTCGGGATGGAACCTCCCACGGCCCCGATCGGCGTCGCGACGTTCCACGAGCGGAACATCGAGCGCGCCGAGCGCTGGCCCCGCACGATGCTCGCCACGTCGACGCACGACACGAAGCGCGGTGAGGACGCGCGAGCGCGCCTCGCGGTCCTGTCGTGGATCCCCGACCGATGGACCGCCGCGGCCGACCAGCTGACGCCGCCGAGCGACGACGCGCCGGACGTCGCCGAGCGGTGGACGATCCTGCAGCTCGCCCTCTCGATCTGGCCGACCGACCGCGACGGAGCGCCGCTCGCCGGCGACGACGATCTGCGCGAGCGCGTGATCGGTGGCATGCGGAAGTCGATGCGCGAGGCGAAGACGCACACGGACTGGCTCGATCCCGACGAGAAGCACGAGTCGGCCGTCGAGGACTTCATCCGTTCGGAGCTGCGCCCCGGAACCGCCGCGTGGCGGGCGCTCGCCGAGCTGCTCCCCGACGTCGCGTGGCACGGAGCGCTGCTGAGCCTCTCGCAGGTGGCGCTGAAGATCGCCTCGCCCGGCGTGCCCGACGTCTACCGCGGAACCGAGCTGTGGGATCTGCACCTCGTCGATCCCGACAACCGACGCCCGTACGACCGCGAGCTGCGCGCGCGACTGCTGTCGGAGCTCTCCAGGATGGAGGAGCCCGGTCGGCTGCTCGACACGTGGCCAGACGGCTGCGTCAAGTTCCTCGCCCTGCAGCGGTCGCTCGCGGCGCGCCGGACGCGCCCCCGCGTGTTCGTCGGCGGCGCGTACCTGCCGCTCGAGGTCACCGGCGGCTGCCGTGACCGCGTCGTTGCGTTCGCTCGTCGGGCCGATGGCGATACCGCGGTCGTGGTCGCACCCGTGTCGACCCTCGGGCTCGCCCCACGGAGCGAGGCGCCGATCGGCGATGTCTGGTCGGGCACCGAGGTCCGTCTGCCGGCCGGTCTGTCGGGCAGGTTCGTCGACGCCTATACGAGACGTCCGCTCGACGTCGGTGACGGCGGGGCGATCGCGGTCGATGCGGCGCTGGCGGAGCTGCCGATCGCCCTCCTCACGAGCTGGCGCTGAGAGGCCGTTTCGCGCGGGCCCGACGCGGGCACACCCGTGGGAACCCCGACCAGGAGGTCCGCGATGCACGCACGCGCGCAGGGCGGCGGCGAGACGCACACGTGTGAACGGTGCGGCGAGGTGCTGCCGACGGAGCAGGAGCTCGAGCGCCACATGCAGGAGTCGCACGGCGACGGGTCGACGCAACCCCGTCAGGCGATCGTCGGCGTCACCGGCGAGTAGCGCACGACGAAGGGCCGGGAGCGGTCGGCTCCCGGCCCTTCGGATCCTTCGGACCCACCCGCGTCGCTCTCGGCGCGGGGGCGTCCTGCGTCAGCTCGTCCGGCCGTTCGGGTCGACGTCGCCGCGCCACGCGCCCGTCGGGACGCCACGCGACTCGATCAGCTCCTTGAATCGCGTGAGGTCCTTGCGGACCTGGCGGTCGTCCATGCCGAGCGCCGCGCCGATGTTCTCGGTGACGCCCTCGGGCTGCCAGTCCATCTGTACCGTCACACGGGTCTGGTCGTCGCTCAGCCGGTGGAACGTGACGACGCCGGCGTGACCCTTGCCGCCGACCGCCTTCCACGCGACGCGCTCGTCGGGATGCTGCTCGGTGATCTCGGCGTCCCAGGTCGCACGCTTGCCGGCGACCTCCGCCTCCCAGCGCAGATGCGTGTCGTCGACCTGCTCCACCCGCTCCACGCCCTCCATGAAGGACGGGAACTCCTCGAACTGCGTCCACTGGTCGTACGCCGTGCGCACGGGCACGTCGACGTCGATCGTCTCGATGATCTCGGCCACGATCGGCCTCCTTCCGCTCGGGTCTCCCTACCGGGGCTCGGTATCCCCCGAGCGGCCGCCCCCTATGCCTCCCCGGGGCAAGACGCACAGGTTCGCCACGCCGCCGGCAGGTCCTACGATCGGCCGGTGACGGACGAAGCCCTGACCCGACGACCCGCCAGGCACCTCGCCGAGCTGCTCCGGAACGGCGCCATCTCCGCGCGCGAGCTGCTCGAGCTGCACCTCGCGAGGATCGACGCGGTGAACCCGTCGGTGAACGCGATCGTCACGCAGACGCGCGAGCGAGCCCGGGCGCGTGCGGCCGAGGCCGACGAGGCGTTCGCGCGCGGCACGCTCCTCGGCCCGCTCCACGGACTCCCGATCGCGCACAAGGACCTCGCGCTCACGGCCGGCGTCCGCACGACGTTCGGTTCGCCCGTCTTCGCCGATCACGTGCCCGACGAGGACGAGCTGTTCGTCGAGCGGATCCGCCACGCTGGCGCGATCATGGTGGGCAAGACGAACACACCGGAGTGGGGCGCCGGCTCCCACACGTTCAACCCGATCTTCGGTGTCACGCGGAACCCCTACGACCTCACGCGGAGCGCGGGCGGGTCGTCCGGCGGCGCCGCGGCCGCCCTCGCGACCGGCATGATCGCGATCGCCGACGGCAGCGACCTCGGCGGCTCCCTGCGGAACCCCGCCGCGTTCTGCAACGTGGTCGGGTTGCGGCCGTCGCCGGGGCGCGTACCGTCGTGGCCCTCCGACGACCCCACGCATGACCTCTCCGTCGACGGGCCGATGGCACGCACGGTCGCCGACGTCGCGCTGCTTCTCTCCGCGATGGCGGGACCCGATCCGCGCGTGCCGATCTCGCTCGACGACGCCGGGGAGGTGTTCCGGACGGCCGCGCTCGACGTCGGCCTCGCCGGGCTCCGGGTGGCGTTCGCACCACGCGCCGACGGCGCGATGCCGTTCGACGCATCGATCATCGAGGTCGTCGGCCGCCACGCCGGAACGTTCGAGCGGCTCGGATGGCGCGTCGACGAGGCGTTCCCCGACCTCCGCGGTGCCCGCGACGCCTTCTTCGCGCTCCGCGCTCGCGCCTACGCCGACGACCTCGCGGAGCTCGTCGCGACGCGCCGGGAGCTCGTGAAGCCGACGGTGGTGTGGAACGTCGAGCTCGGCCTCGCGCTGACCGACGACGACGTCCGCGCCGCCCGCGAGGATCTCCGGGCGATCCGGGAGCGGACCGCCGGGTTCTTCGAGCGGTTCGACCTGCTCGCGATGCCGGTCACGCAGGTCGCCCCCTTCCCGGTCGAGATCGAGTATCCGACCGAGATCGACGGCGTCGCGATGCGGACCTACCTCGACTGGATGGAGTCGTGCTGGTCGGTGACCGTCATCGGTGCGCCCGCGCTCTCGGTCCCGGCCGGGTTCACCGACGACGGGCTGCCCGTCGGGCTGCAGCTCGTGGCCCCGCCCGGCGAGGATCTCGCGCTGCTGCGTGCGGCGCACGCGTTCGAGGCCGCGACGGCCGCGTGGCGCGCAGGGCCGCCCGAGGAGCGCTCCGCGGGACCGGTTCCCGCGCCGGGGACCCGGCCGATAGGGTGAGGGGAGACGTCGACCAGGGAGGCTCCCGTGGCAACCGCGAGGCATCGTTCCGTCCGGATCGCGACGGTGGTCGCGATGACCCTCGCGGCGGGACTCGCGCTCGCCGCGCCCGCCGCGGCGCAGACCACCGACGTGAACGACGACGATCAGGTCGTCCTGAACGGACGGCTCATCGTCCCGAGCGGCGAGACCGTCGGCAGCGCCGTGCTGTTCAACGGGACCGCCACGATCGACGGCACGGTCGAGGAGTCGCTCGTGGTGCTGAACGGTGACGCCGTCGTGAGCGGAACCGTCCGACAGGACGTCGTCGCCCTCAACGGCGACGTCCGCATCACGTCGGGCGCCGAGGTGGGCGGCGATCTCGTCACCCGCTCGGAGCCCGTCGTCGACGAAGGCGCCACGGTCCGGGGCGAGCGACGGCAGGTCAGCTGGGAGCTCGACGCGACCGACGTCGGTGTCGCCAGCCGGATCGTCTGGTGGATCGGCTATTCCGTCTCGGCGCTCGTGCTCGGGCTCGTGATGCTGCTGCTCGCTCCCGGCCTCGACGCTGCCGTCGCAGGGATCGTGCGCACGCGGATCGGGGCCGCGTTCGGGTTCGGCGCGCTGATGTTCTTCGCGCTTCCGATCGTCGCGGTGCTCGCGATCGCGACGGTCGTCGGCCTGCCGCTGGGGCTCTTCATGCTGCTCGCGTTCGCCCTCCTCTACACGATCGCGTACGTGATCGGCGCGCACGCGATCGGGCGACTCGTGGTGAAGCCACCCGCCTCGCGGTACGTGGCGTTCCTCGCCGGTCTCGCCATCGTTCGGCTGCTCGCGTTGATCCCCGTGGTCGGCGGCCTCACGTGGTTCGTGGTCACGCTCTTCGGCTTCGGGATCGCGTTCGCCGCGATGCGCGCCGGACGCGCCGATGCGAGGACCGCGTCCCCCGCACCGCCGGTCCCGCCCGCGCCGCCGCTCGCCGAGGGCCGTGCGTGACGCGACGAGACGCGACCACCGACGACGACGGCGTAGCCGAGCCCATCGCGAAGGGGCTCATCCGGGCGTGGCTGCTGGCGAAGCTCGCGCCGATCGTGGTGCGGCTCGCCACCTGGGCGGCATGGTGCGGCGCCCTGGTCGGCTACGCCGGCTACGTCGCCTGGCGGGTCCGCCGGCTCGCGAAGAAGGGCGCGCTCGACGAACCGACGCCGGGCGGCCCTCCCACGCCGGTCTCGGCGAGGGAGCGAGGCGTGCTCGCGTGGATCCGAGGTGACGAGCCGCTCGTCGGCACGACCGACGCGGCGGCGAAGGCCGACGAGCCGGTCCCGGTCGACTGATCGCGCGCGACGAGCGCACGCGACCGGAACGGCGCCCACCTGCCGGGATGCGCGGGGCGAGCGGCGGCTGTAGCGTGCGCCGTTCCCCGACCCCCGAGGAGGACCATGGCCCGCACCCACCCCCCGAGGCGACCCGCGCTCGTCGCCGTCGCCGTCGTCGCCGTCCTGGCGACCCTCGTTCCGACGGCGTCCGCACGGCTCAAGGTCTCGAACGCCGAGTGCATCACCTACGAAGGCATCCCGAAGGCTCCCAAGGGCAAGATCCCGCGGGACGACGTCGTCACCGTCCACCGGGACCGGCTGTCCCGCTGGGCCCAGGCCAACCCCTCGCGCGCCTCACGGGCCGCGACGAGCGCGAAGACGATCACGATCCCGGTCGCGTTCCATGTCGTCCGCAAGGACGAGACGATCGATGGGGGCGATGCGCCGCTGTCGTGGATCGAGGCCCAGATCGACGTGATGAACGACGCGTTCTCGGGCGCGGAAGGAGGCGTCGACACGGGCTTCCGGTTCGAGCTCGCGTCGGTCGACCGCACGACGAAGGCCTCGTGGTTCAAGTTCTTCTACGCGCAGGGTGGACCGCCTCGCTTCCTCCGCGGCTCGCACAAGGAGATCCAGATCAAGCAGGCGCTGCACGAAGGCGACGCGTCGACGCTGAACGTCTACACGGGCGCCCTCGGCAAGTTCCTGCTCGGCTGGGCGTACTTCCCCGCCGAGTTCACGGGTGACGGCGCGCTGCCGCGGTTCTTCGACGGCGTCGTGATCGACTACCGCACGATGCCGGGCGCGACGTTCGGACCCTACGACGAGGGCGACACCCTGGTGCACGAGGTCGGGCACTGGCTGGAGCTGTTCCACACGTTCCAGAACGGCTGCGAGCCGCCCGGCGACCACGTCGACGACACGCCCTACGAAGCGAGCCCGGCCTTCGGATGCCCCGAGGACCGCGACACGTGCGAGACGAAGCCAGGCGACGATCCGATCGAGAACTACATGGATTACACCGACGACGTCTGCATGTTCGAGTTCACGGCCGACCAGGCCGAGCGCATGCGGATGGCGTGGGCCGCCTACCGGGCCTGACCGCGACGATCGTTCCGAGCGCTGGGGCTGCCGAGGGATGCTCCCTCGGCCGCCTCTCGTCCCCCGGGTGAGCGGCCGGATCACCCGCCGCCGGATCGCGTGCGCCGTCAGATCAGCCGGCCGTGCACCGAGAACGTGACGATCAGGCCGTCATCGGGCATCGCGTCGACGCACGCGAGGTTCGACCGCTTCGCCGCGCCCGGCTTCACGTCGGCTTCCTCGAACACGACCTCCCCGGTCGCCGCGTCCACGACCGAGACGTAGGTCGCCTTCGGGATGAGACCGCTGCCCCGTCTCACGGACGCAGGCGGGGACGACGGATGGTCCACGCCCGGTCGCCGTTTGGACGGGCCGCTCGCTGGGCAGGATCGGAACGACCCCGATCGCCTCGAGGAGGCAGCAGCGATGGGAGTGGGACCTCGCAAGCACCTGGCCGGGATCGCCGGCATCGACGGGAAGTCCGAGGCACCGAGCGGCGATCACGACGTCTACGTCGTCGAGGCGCGCGCCGGCGATGGCTGGCGCGAGGTCGAACGCACGACATCGCGCGAGGTCGCCGAGAACGCCCTCGACGAGCTGGCCGCCACACAGGGGATCGATCTGGGCGACCTGCGTGTCCGAGCCGCCGACTGAACGTCGGCGTCCGCCGGTATCCTTGCCGTCGCCATGGCCACGTACGAGTACGTCTGCCTCGCCTGTGAGACGCCGTTCGAGCAGCGTCGCCCGATGACCGCGTCGGTCCAGACGGCGGTCGCGTGTCCGTCGTGCGCGAGCGACCGCGTCCGGCGACGGTTCTCGCTGTTCGCGGCGCCGTCCGGTGGTTCGGCGCCGTCGAGCGCGGGCGGCTGCGCCTGCGGCGGCGCGTGCGCCTGCGGGCACTGATCCGGCCGATCGCGGCTTGCGCCGTGCCTCGCGGGGCGTGACGATGACGTCCGTCCGCTCGCGCCGTCGCACCGACCGGGAGGTTCCAGTGGCGAGGTTGTTCTCGATCCGCCCGACGCTCACGCTGAAGGGTCGCCGATTCATGGGGATCCGCGGGTGGGCCGGCAAGCCGACCCACCCGCCCCTCACCGACTTCCCGATCGTCGCCTACGTGATCGCCGCGCTCTGCGACGTCGTCTCGGTGATCGCCGACGGCAACGCGCCCGAGGGTGGCGTCGTTCCCGTGGCTCACGACTTCTTCATGGCAGGGACGATCGTGATGACGATCGGCCTCGTGGGTGGGCTCGCGGCCGCGACCACCGGGTTCTTCGACTGGTGGAAGGGTCTCCCGCGCGACCGGAGATCGGGCGGCATCATCGGGAAGGCCCAGCACACGCAGGTGTGGCGGACGACGAACTGGCACGCCGTCGTGATGCTCGCGGTGACCGCGATCGTGATCGTGAACCTCGTGATCCGCTACGCCCAACTGGACGACGGTTCCGCGAGCATCGTGGTGGCGGTCCTGTCGGTGCTCGCGGCCGGGCTGGTGGCGTTCGGCGCCGCCTACGGCGGGGCGCTGGTCTTCGAGTACCAGTTCAACGTCCAGGACATCTCACGGTCGACCGCGTGGGACGAGACCGAAGAGGACCAGTTCCCGGGACGCAAGCGCGCGAAGCCCGAGGAGTGATCGTCGAGCGCTCACGGCGCGGCGCGTCGAACGCCTAGACGGCTACGCCGGCGGAACGTGGAACCCGAGCGTCCGGCCGACGCGGGCGCGATCCGGCAGCATCCGCCACCGCACCTCGTACGCGCCCGGGCCGCTGCGCGGGAAATGGCGCTTCCACCGGACGCTCGACCCGAACAGCGATCCCCGTTCCCGGATCCGGAACGTCTCGCACGTCCGATCGCCGCCCGGGTCGGTCACGCAGAGGTCGTAGCGATGGAAGTACCTCGCCGCGAGGGTGATCCGCAGCACGCGGATGCCGTCGACCTTCCGCGTGCTCTGGCATACGTCCCCGCTCGGGCTGCAGAACACGGTCGGACGGTGATGGGCTCGGGCCGCCACCGGCAGCAGCCCGATCATCAGCGTCGCGATGAGGGAGATCGTCGCCAGCCGTCGCATCGTCGGGATCCTTTCCGCATCGGAGGAACGCGGGACAGAGCATGGGCGCAACCGGCTCATGATGCCACTTCGCAGGTGAGCGGCCGCGGCGACGCTCTCAGACGTGGTCGCGGGGCACCTCTCGTTCCCACGTCCGATCGAAGACCGGCCGATCGCTCTCGAAGGTCTCGACGCGATCGGCGAGGAAGAACCGCTCCCCGTCGGCCGTCATGCGGCTCGTGGTCCGGACCTCGACGCGCCATCCGCCGCGCTCCAGGCGCAGGCGGCGCGTCGACGTCACCGACGCCGACAGCGGGTCGCCCTCGACGATGTCGAACCGGTCGTGGTTCTCCTCGATCAACGTCAGCCCGTCGGGAAGCGACATGCGCTTGTCGCCGTCCTGGTTGAGCTCCATCGTCACCTCGCCGGTCACGAGGTCGCGGTGCAGGCGGTGGAAGGCGGGCACGGTGACCTCGTCCTCGACCGCGAGGGACGGTGCCGTCTCGGGGTCGCCGAACGCCGGCGCCGGCCCGTCCGGCGCTCCCAGAGGGCGGACGGGGAGCTCGAGCCACGAGCCGGCTCCGGCCTCCACCGTGAGCGTCACGGTCTCGGGCGATGGCCACAGCCACGGCCAGTACGTCGACGAGATCGCGAGGCGCAGCCGGTCGCCGGCCACGATCGCCTGACCGAGCACGTCGAGCTCGATGTCGACGTCGACAGGGGTGCCGGGGTCGAGCGGCGCGGGAGCGTCGTGGCCGTCGCGATGCGCGAGGTTCAGAGCGCCCCGCGAGAGCAACGTCGAGGTGCCGTCGGGCGACACGTCGCACAGGCGAGCGATCACGAAGGCGAGCGGACGATCGGCGGCGACGCGGAGCCGCAGCCGCGGATGTCCGAGGAGCTCGAGCCGTTCGCGCAGCGGTTCGGTCTCGAACGTCAGGCACAGCGCGTCCTCTTCGCGTTGGTCCGGAGGGAGATCGGCTTCAGGCCCGTAGGGGCACCACGTGCCCGCGAACGCGCCGTGACGCTGCACACCTCGGTGCTGGAGCGTCCCGGCGACCGGCGCGTCGTCGGCGAGGCCACCCGACGGCGTGAGGAACCGTCGGGTCGGGTGCACCGACGGCGGCGGCCACGCCGGTTCCGACAGCCATCGGCCGGGGCGGTCGAGGTGGAGCTCCCCCGCGAGCGCCGGCTCCTGCATCCACGCTCGGAGCATGGGCTCCGCCTCGATCGCGTTCGGCTCATCCTTGAGCCAGCGGTCCCACCAGCGCAGCGCCTCATGGAGGAAGTCGATGCGGGGCCCCTGATCGGCGGTGTGCGGCCACGAGTGCGGCCACGGGCCGATCAGTCCCTTGCGGATGCCCGGAAGGCCGGCCAGCGTGCGAGGGATCGCGTTCGTGTAGCCGTCGGCCCAGCCGCCGACCATGTAGACGGGGCACCTGATCGCGGCGAAGTCCTCGCACACCGACCCGTGGCGCCAGTACCCGTCCCGGCGCTGATGCGACATCCACTCGGCGAGGAACGGCGGGGTCTGGTCGAGGCGGCGGAGCCACGTGTCGCGCCAGCTGTCTCCGACCGTCGCCGGATCCGGCGGGAGCGCGTTCAGCGAGAGCATCACGGCGTGCCACGGCACCATGTCCCACGCGAGCACGCAGCCGCCGTCGTAGTGCACGTCGTCGGCGTACCGATCGTCGGTCGAGCACATCGAGATGACGGCCGCGAGCGCCGGAGGCCGACGCGCGGCGATCTGGAGCCCGTTGAACCCGCCCCACGAGATCCCGATCATGCCGACCGCTCCGGTGCACCAGGTCTGGGCGGCGAGCCAGGCGATCACCTCGACGCCGTCGTCCTGTTCCTGCGGCGCGTATTCGTCCGTGATCACGCCGTCGGAATCGCCGGTCCCGCGGACGTCCACGCGGCAATACGCGTAGCCGTGGCCGGCGAACCACGATCCGAGCGGCTCGTCGCGGGCCGCCATGGCGTCGCCTTTGCGGTACGGCAGGTACTCGAGGATCGCGGGAACCGGTCGGTCGGTGTGCGGTCGCCACAGCCGCGCCGCGAGGCGCGTGCCGTCGGCGAGCGGGATCCACACGTGCGCCGTGCGCTCGACGTCGAACGGGAACTCCCGGACCACGCGCACGTCGCTCGGCTCGCTCACGCGACGCCGATGCTACGTGGCGACGCCGACGGCGCCTCGGTCGAGCAATGCGGCGTCGAGGTGCGCGAGGACGCGACCCGGGTAGGCGCGAGGTTCCGTGCCGAGACCGCCGACGTGCGGCGCCGCCGGGATCTCCCAGAGCGTCACGATCGTCGGCGCCGCGTCGGCGTAGAGGCGGTCGAGCGATCGTTCGTTCGCCGGCGAGCCGGCGATCAGCAACGTCGGCGCCTCGATCGCCGGCACGAGGTCGAGCAACGGGTCCGGAGGCGCGACGGGCGTGAGCAACCCGACGACATGGAACATCAACCACGTGTTCGCCAGCCCGACGGGATGCGGGTCGGGCTCGTGCGCCGCATCGTCCCACGTGCGCCCGCTCGCTCCTTCGGCGACGACCGCGTCGACCCTCGGGTCGGCGGCGGCCGTGGTGAGCGCCACCTCCCCACCCATCGACATGCCGTACAGCCCGACGCGGTCGACGCCGGGCCGACCCAGGACCCACGAGATCGCGGCGCCGACGTCGCGCTCATGGCCCCATCCGAACTCCATCGACCGGCCTCCGCTCTCGCCGTGGCCGCGCGCATCGAGCAGGAGCACCCCGTAGCCGTGCCCAGCCACGAACGACGCCTGCGGCAGGACGTCGTCGCGGGTCGATCCCGCTCCCGGGAGCACGATCACCGCGGCGCCGTTCCGCGAGGGGACCCACCAGGCGGCGAGCGCCACGCCGTCATCCGCAGCGATCCTGACGTCCTCGAAGGCGAACCCGTGGTCGGCGGGGGTCGCGCCGCCCGAGGTCGGCCGCACGCGATGCGTCGCCACGAGCGCCGCTCCGACGGGCAGCAGCACGAACTGCGCCACGACGAGGGTCACGATCGCGCCGATCGCGATCCTGACCGTCCGCCACCGGAACCTCTGGAGGACGGTCGCCCATCCTCGGACGAACAGCACGATCCCACCGACGACGGCCGCGATCCCGAGGATCTCCCGAGCGGTGATGCCGGCCAGGACGCGGGGGGCAACGACGCCACCGGCGACCGCGAGCATCGCGGAGCCGGCGACGGTCATCAGCGCTCCCACGCCGAGCACCTCCCGGCGGATCGCCAGATGGAAGATC
>DATHTO010000007.1:0-4279 GCA_035463115.1 Actinomycetota bacterium
CCACTGACCGGGACGAACGTTCCACTATGTGGAACACGGTCGTGGGACACCGCCGTCGGCTCGCGACAGACCGACGTCAGCCGCGGATCCGGTCGAGGCCGCCGTCGTCGGGGGCCACGTTTCCGGCTTCCGGGAGCCGCACGACGCCGGGCGTGCGGACCCGTCCGAACCGGATCGCAGCGACGATCGCCTCCACCTTCGAGTGCACGCCGAGCTTCGTGAGGATGTTCTGCGTGTGCGTCCGAAGCGTGTGCTTGCTCATCCCGAGCTCGGACGCGATGCGATCCGGAGCGCTCCCGTCGGCGAGCGCCTGCAGGATCTCGAGCTCGCGCGGCGTCAGGCGCTGTACGCGTCGGCCGAGATCCTCGTCGACCTGTCCGCGCTGACGCAGCGCGCGCAGCGCGTGGTTGACCTCGTCGGGCGCGTGGAGCGGCTCGCCCCGCGACGCCCGTCGGATCGCCGTCGCGAGGTCGTCGACCGGATGGGTCTTGTCGATCATCCCTCGCGCTCCCGCCTGGATCGCACGCGCGAGCGTGACCTCGTCGCCTTCGCCGGTGAGCACGATCACCGCCGTCGCTGCTCCACGCTCCCGGACCCGGCGCGTCGCCTCGATGCCGTCGACGCCAGGCATCGTGAGGTCGACGAGCATCACGTCGGGTTGGCGTTCGACCGCCGAGCGCACCGCGTCGACGCCGTCGGAGACCACGTCGATCACGTCGAGATCCGTCTCGCGATCGAGGGCGATCTCGAGCGCCTCGCCGAAGGAGCGATGGTCGTCGGCGATCACGATCGTGATCGGATCGCGAACACCGTGCTGGCCGTTCCCCCCGCCGGCGACGCTACGCGCCGTGCCGTTGCTGCGAGCCATCGGGGGGATGCTAGGCGCGTACGACCACCGATACGAGTACCTCCGCCGACGTATTTGCATCCCTCGGCCGACCGAGGGACACGCATACGTCGTTCGTTGGCGTGCGGCTACGCCTTCGGTACGGTGCGCGCCGATGAACCCCGACGCCGAGGGAACGACGTATCCCTACGTTCCGTTCGTCGTCGAGCCGGCGCGCGTTGCTGCGTTCCGCGAGGTCGTCGGTCAAGCAGACGGCGTGCCGCCGACGTTCGTCACCGCCGCGGAGTTCTCGGTGATGCCGCTCGTGATCGCTGATCCGAACCTCGGCCTCGACTTCGCGAAGGTCGTGCACGGATCGCAGGAGTACGTCTACGAACGCCCGCTCGTCGAAGGGGAGACGCTCACCGTCCGGACGCGCATCGGGTCGATCCGCGAACGCGCGGGCGCCGGCTTCCTCACGCTCGTCACGGAACTGCGCGACGCCGACGACGCGCTCGTGTGCACCGCTCGGTCGTTGATGGTGGAACGCGCGTGAACGTCGGCGACGAGCTCGAGCCGCTGACGCACGTCGTCACGCGCGCCGACATCCGCGCCTACGCCGAGGCGGGCGGCGACCGGAACCCGCTGCACCTCGACGACGACGTCGCGCGCGCCGCGGGCTTCGACGGCGTGATCGCGCACGGCATGTTCACGATGGGGCACATGGCGAGCTGCGTCGTCGCGTGGGCCGGCGCGGGCGCGTTCGTCGAGCGCATCTCGGCGCAGTTCCGCGCGCCCGTGCGCGCCGGCGAGACGATCGTCGCCGGCGGGCGCGTCAAGGCGATCGACGACGATCGCGTGACCGTCGAGGCGTGGGTCGAGCTCGCGCGCGACGGCCAGACCCGCGACGGCCAGACCCGCGACGATCAGACCGAGTGGCCGGTGCGCAAGGGCGAGGTCGTCGTGCGCCTCGCCGGCCCGGTCGGCACCGGCGTCGACGCGTCGGGTTGAGCCGTCAGCTCGCCTGACGCCGACCGACGGTCGACATCGCCTGGATCGCGTCGCTCATCCGGTCGATCACGATCTGCAGGTCGCCGCTTCCGCTCTCGTCGACCTTCGCCGACACACGGTCGATCCGGTCGCTCAGCATCTCGGCGATCTTCAGCATCGTCTCGGCCTGCGACTGCGATTCCTGGTGCAGCTGGTCCGACACCGCCTGGAAGCGCCGGTCGACGGTTCCGAGCACGTCGCTCGCGAGGCCGGCCTGCAGCTCCTTCACCGACCGCAGCAGCTGCCGCATCAGCTCGGCGTCGGCGGCAGGGGCGCTCGCAGCGGAAGGGATCTCGCCGCCGAACACCTTGTCGGCGAGCACCTGGTTGTCGGCACGGATCAGCCGCGCGATCGCCGTCATGCGGTCGTCGACGTGGGCCTCGAGCTTCTCGGCCATCTGCGTCTGCGCCTGCGTGAAGTGCTCGGCGAGCAGCGCCTGCGTGTTCGCGAACTGCTCCGCCAGCCGGGTCTGCGCCTCGCCGACCTGGTTCGCGAGACGCTCCTGCGCCGCGCCCTGCGATTCGGCGAGGAGCTCGTCGATGCCGTCCATCGAGCCGAGCGCGTCCGTCATCTTCTCCATCGTGCGCTCGACCGACGCCGACGTCGCCGTGGACAGCAGCATCACCTGGTCCTGCATCGTGCGCTCGAGCTCGGCCAACCGCTCGGCCGTGATCCGCTCGAAGCCCGTGAGCTTCTCGTCGATCGCGGCGACCGACTCGGTCCGCATCTGCTCGTCGCGTTCCACGATCAGCCGGCGGAGCGCCTCTGAATCCGAACGGATCAGCTGTCCGAGGCCCTGGACGCGGCTCTCGATCAGCGCCTCGAGCCGGGCACGGAGCTGCTCCTGCTCGCGGCCGTGCAGACCCACGGTCTCGCGCACGTGGTCGAGCTGCTGCGTGAGCTCGCCCGTCTGCTCCTCGACGATCGTGCGGACGCGACCGGTCACGTCCTGGTCCGTCGAGAGGAACAGCGCGGCGTGCTCCTCCATCCGCTGCGCGAGCCGGCCGACCGTCTCGGCGCCGCCCTGGACGTAGCTCTGCATCGACTCGACGATCCGCGACGTCTCCTGGGCGATCAGCTCGCCGTGGTCGCGGACCTGCCGGAGGATCGTGTCCTGGAGCGTCTGCTCGCGCTGCTCCATGTGCGAGAACGTCTCGGCGATGTGGCGCTCGACCATCTCGAGCTGCGACTGCACCGTCTCGACGCTGTGCAGGGTGGGGGACTGGGCGATCTCGCGGATCCGCTCGGCCGCCGCCTGCATCGCCTCGCGCGTCGCGCGGCCGGTCTCGGAAACCTCGTGGAGGTGATCCTCGAGCCGGGCCGTGCGGACCGCCAAGGCCTGGAACCGCTCGTCGCTCGAGGCGATCAAGCTGCGGATCGCCTGGTCGCGCGAGAGCATCGCGACGATGCGCTCCTGCTCGGGGCGGGCGTCGCGCGACGACGTCCGCCAGATCTCGGTGGCGACCTCGCGCATCAGGCCGGTCGCCTGGTCCTCGATCGCGCGCACGCCTTCCTCGAGCCGGTCCTCGACGGCCCGCTGCAGCGTGTCGGCGAGCCGGTACTCGGTCGCGGTCAGGAGCGGCTCGGCGGGAACGGGTTCCGAACGGCGGAACCGCCGCCGGAAGTCGCGGTCATCGGGTCCTGGGGAAGAACCGTATCCGGTCATGTCTGGCCTCGCGTTCTCGGTCTCGTCCGCCGCGGCCGGGTCGTCCGCGGACGTCGTCCGCCGCAGGATAGGGCCCGCTCCAGGCCGAATCACGCACCTGGGAACGAAAAGACGCAGGTCGTCAAGGCTGCGCATGCCCGCCCGGGCGACCGGAGACCTTTGCCGGGTCATCACGCGCAGACCTATACTGGCCGGTCCCGAGCGTCCCCGACCTCGGGTCGACCGGGAGCGAAGGCGCGTAGCTCAATCTGGTAGAGCACCGGTCTCCAAAACCGGCGGTTGGGGGTTCGAGTCCCTCCGCGCCTGCAAGGGAGTCCCATGAACCGACAGATGAAGCGGGCCCAAGAGCGGGCCGAGAAGCAGAAGAAGCGGGCCGGCACCGATCGCCAGGCCGCTCCTGCGGCGACCGCTCGACGCGCCCAGCAGCGCGAGAAGCGCGAGCGCACGTCGGCGCGTCAGTTCCTGAAGGAGGTCCGCCAGGAGCTCCGGAAGGTCGACTGGCCCACGCGCCGCGAGCTCGTGACCTACACGACGGTCGTGCTCGTCACGGTCGTCGTGATGACGTCGCTGGTGTTCGGGCTCGACTACGTGTTCCAGCGCGCGATCTTCAACGTGATCGGCAGCTGATCCGCGCGTCCTCCGCATGACGATCGAAGGACCCAACCCTGTGACCGAAGACCTGAACCAGATGGACGTCGACGCCCCGTCGGCCGGCGACGAAGCCCTCACCGACGAGA
>DATHTO010000008.1:0-43967 GCA_035463115.1 Actinomycetota bacterium
CGGGGTTCGCCTTCCGGTACGCGCGCACGGCGGCCGAGCGGGCACGGCCCTCGGCGACCCGGCGGTCCGTGCCTTTCGCGAGCTCCGCCTCGAGCGTCGAGTCGAAGACCCCCTGGTCGAGCGGCGTGTCGTCCCTGGCCATCTCTCCGACTCCTTACAGCGGTCCCGAGATGCCGCCGTCCTTGCGGATCCGCCAGAAGTGGACCGCGAGGAAGATCACCAGCACGAACGGGAGCGCGAGCACGTGGAGCACGTACCACCGCAGCAGCGTGTCGGGGCTCACCACGGCGCCGCCGAGCAGCAGGAAGTTCGCCTGCTTCGCGACGAAGGGGGAGTACGCGGCGAGGTTCGTGCCGACGGTGACCGCCCAGATCGCGAGCTGGTCCCACGGCAGCAGGTACCCCGTGAACGAAAGGCCGAGCGTCAGGAACAGCAGGATCACGCCGACGACCCAGTTGAACTCGCGCGGAGGCTTGTAGGCGCCGGTGTAGAAGACGCGGCCCATGTGCAGCGTCACCGACAGCACCATCAGGTGGGCGCCCCACCGGTGGAGGTTCCGGATCAGGTCGCCGAAGAAGACCGACGTGCGGATCGACTGCATGTCGGTGAACGCCTGGGCGCCGCCGATGTCGGCCATCGGGCGGTAGAAGAACATCAGGAAGATGCCCGTGAGCGTCAGCAGGATGAACAGGAAGAACGAGATGCCGCCCAGGCAGAACGTGTACGTCAGCTTCAGCCCGTGGCGCTTCACCTTCGTCGGGTGCAGGTGGTACAGGACGTTGTTCATCGTCGCGAGCGCACGATCGCGCGACGTGTCCTTGTAGCCCTTCCGGAAGACCGAACCGGGTCGGAAGATCGACTTCCAGACCTCGCTCTCGCGGACCCGATCGCCGAGCTCGCCCGGCGACGGGAGCTTGATCTTCGCCACGGCCCTCCTCTTCCTTACTCCGTGATCGCGGCCGGAACCGCGCGATCGTGCCTCGCCGTCATGGCTGTCACCGTTCCGGCGCCGCCTGCGAGGCCGGCACCTCGGCCATCGTCCGCCTGCTGGTGGAGCCCTCGGGCAGTCGCGCATAGTACAGCGTGTCCGTCGGGCACCGGTCGACGCACACCGAGCAGCGCGTGCACGCGTTGTCGTCGACCACGAAGATCGCCGTCGCGTGCTCGACCTCGGCACCGATCGACGCTTCCTGCGCTCCCTCGACGATGCCCGGCGACATCATCCAGATGCAGTTCCACGGGCAGACGTCCTCGCAGGCGCGGCACAGGATGCAGAAGTCGGGGTCGAGCATCAGGTGCTTCGGCGACTTCACGCCCTGCGCGAGCCACGCGGTGTCGACGGCTTCCACGACGTAGTCGTCGTGGATGTCGACCTCGGTCTTGTTGAATGGCATGGCGCGCAGTCCTTACCGGTATCCGCCGGTGGGCCGGGAGTCGGTCTGGCCCCGCAGCTTCCGGCGCCAGTTCTGCACGATCGACGCGACGATCAAGATCGTGATGATGGGTCCGGTCGAGAGCCCCATCGCGACCGCGTCGCGGAGGTACAGCAACAGCTGGCCGGGCGCCTCGAAGAAGAGCAGCCTCTGCGAGGCGCCGCCGTCCCACCGGAGCGTCTGATCGGCGAAGTACAGCCAGAACGACGGGATCACCGACGTCGAGATGAGGACGAAGAACGTGAAGCCCAGCGCGAACACGATCGCGTTCGTCCAGGTCCACTCGAACGTGCGCAGGAAGTCCTCGATGCGGCTCTTCAGTCGGCTGCCGCGGCTCTCGCCGGGCAAGGTCTTCGGGGTGGCCTGGGTGGTCTCGACCTGACTCATCTGCCCTGACTCATCTGCGGGGGTTCACCGGTCCCGACGCTCGTGTTCACCGCTCCCTGAGGCGCGCGTAGCATAACAACCGTCGCTCGCGAGCCTTCCGTCGCTCCCTACGGTACGACCGCTCGTGAAAACGTTCACGAGCGAGGTCGAGGCCATGATGCCGTGGCGCCGTTCGGCAGACAACCCAACGTGCTCCACCTGCGGGTCGTCCGGCGCGGCGTCGCGTCGGTGTCGCGGACACCGATCGGTCCGTTCCCGCGATGTTCCTATGCTGGAACACGGATGGCACGACGGCGCCGGGGTTCCATCGGCGGGGAGGCGGTTCCGTGATCGCGGCGGCAGCGGAGAACATCGGCGCGTGGTGGGCGCCGGCGCTGGCGTTCGTCGCGGGGGCCGTGTCGTTCGCGAGCCCGTGCGTGCTGCCGCTCGTGCCCGGCTACCTGTCGTTCGTGACGGGCAGCGTGGCGGCCTCCGAGACCGTCCGGAGGCGACCGCTCGTTCCGATCCTGCTGTTCGTGGCCGGCTTCACGGTCGTCTTCACCGCGATCGGCGCCCTCGTCACGCGCGTGGACGATCTGATCGTGTACCTGCGCGGCGACGTCGCCCAGCTCGTCTTCGGCGGCTTCGTCGGCGTGATCGGGCTGCTGATGCTCGGCTACGCCTTCTCGGTCGGGCCGTTCCGTCTCTACGAGGAGCGCCGGCCGTTCCTCGAGCGCGCTCGGATCGGGTCGTGGGGTGCCTTCCCGCTCGGGATCGCGTTCGGCGCGGGGTGGACGCCGTGCATCGGTCCGGTGCTCGGCGCGATCCTCGCCGTCGCGGCGGGAAGCGGCGCCGACGCCTGGCGCGGCGCGTTCCTGCTCGTCTGCTACTCGCTCGGCCTCGGCGTCCCGTTCGTGCTCGTCGGCCTCGGGGTCGGACGCCTCGGAGCGCTCGAGTGGGTGAAGCGCAACTACCGGTGGCTCGCCGGCGCGTCCGGCACGCTCCTCGTGCTCGCCGGCGTCCTCATCGCGACCGGGCAGTTCACCCGCATCACCACGAGCCTCCAGCGCTACCTGCCGGCGCTCTGACCGTCCGGTGCTGACCGGCCCGTGCTGACCGGCCCGGGCATCGGGTCGCCGGCGCGCCGATCCGGCCGGCGGACCGGCTGATCCGCTCCGGCGGGTAGCATCGGAGCGGCCCCTATGTCCAGCGTGGCTCCTCGCTCGTCGTGGCGATCGTCCGTGGCCCTCGTCTGGCGCACGCTGCGCTCGATGCGGACGGCCCTCGTCCTCCTCCTGCTCCTCGCGCTCGCCTCGGTGGCCGGCTCGCTCCTGCCGCAGGCGCCGAACTCGCCGGAGCGCGTCGTCGACTACCTCGCCGATCACCCCGTGTGGGGTGAGCTGTTCCTGCGAGCGGGGTTCTTCGACGTGTTCGGGTCGTGGTGGTTCACCCTCGTCACCGTCCTGCTGTTCGTGTCGCTCGTCTCGTGCCTGATCCCGCGATCGCGCGCTCACTGGCGAGCGCTGCGTTCGCGCCCGATGCAGGCGCGCGAGATCGACGCCTTCAAGCGGTACGCCGAACGCCGCGTGACGGCGCCGCCGGCCGACGCCGCTGCCATCGCGCGGAAAGTTCTGCGGCGCAGAGGCTTCCGCGTGGCAGCCGATCCGACGCTCCCCGCGCTCGCGGCCGAGAAGGGGCTCGTGCGCGAAGCGGGGAGCCTCGTGTTCCACTGGGCGTTCGTGCTGTTGCTCGTCGCCGTCGTCGTGGGCAAGGGCACGGGATACACGGGGCAGGCGCGCATCGTGGAAGGCGAGACGTTCACGGACGCGAGCTTCAACTACGCGGGCCAGCTCCGCGCCGGCCGGTTCTTCGACGGCGACCACAGCGGCGCCCAGGTCACCTTGATCGACTACCGCGACGCGTTCGGCGACACCGGCGTTCCGATGGATTTCCAGAGCGAGGTGCGGTTCACGAGCGACGACGGCGCCACGACCCGCACCGAGGTCATCCGGGTGAACCATCCGGCCGTCTTCGACGGCGTGCGGTACTTCCAGTTCGGGTTCGGATGGGCGCCGGTCGTGGAGGTCGTGCGGAACGGCACGACCGTGCGCGAGGACGCGATCCCCTTCGTGCAGCGCCAGACCGCGCCCGAAGGCGTGTCGCAGCTCGCGATGCCCTGGAACGGCTCCGTGAAGCTCCCCGCCACCGACGACCGTGAGCCGTCGCACGCGATCGAGCTCACCTTGTGGCCCGACGGGCGGGCGCTCGCGGGCTTCGTCCAGACCGGCGACCCGATCCCGATGACGACGGAGTTCGACCCCGTGCTGCAGTACACCCTGTGGGAGGGGACCCTCACGGACCTCTCGCTCGCGGGGCTCGACACCTCGGGGATGCGACGCGTGGCGGACGGTCTGATCGGCGCCGATCAGACCGTCGATCTCGAACGTGGGTGCGTCGTCGGCATCGCGCCGGCCGAGGACCGCTTCGGCACCGCGTGCGACCCCGGCGCCCCGGCGGGATTGACGATGCGGTTCCCGGATCTCCGACAGTTCACCGTGCTGCAGGTGTCACGGGACGCGACGGTTCCGTACGTGCTCGGCGCGGCTATCCTCATCCTCGTGGGGCTCCTGCCGGCGCTGTACGTGTCTCGGCGCAAGATCTGGGTCCGGGCCGATCCCGACGGCGCCGGCTCGATGCTGAAGGTCGGCGGCTTCGCGCTCCAGCGCAAGGAGCGGTTCGAGGAGGAGTTCGCGAAGCTCGTGGACGCGCTCGCGACCGCGACGGGAGGCGCCTCGGCGCACGAACGGGAGATGGTGGGCACGTGACGCCGCTCGAACTGAACGACACCTCGAACGCGCTGTTCAACGTCGCGCTGTTCGCGTACGTCGGCGCGATGGTCGCGTCGTTCGCGTTCGTAGCCTTCCGAGCGAGGGCGCTCGCGTGGGCCTCGACGGTCGTGGGCGCGGCGGGCCTCGCGGCGAACCTCGGCGCGGTGATCACGCGAGGACTTGCGGCGGAACGGTTCCCGTGGGGCAACATGTACGAGTACTCGATGGCCATGACGCTCGTCGTCGTGGCCGCCTACCTCGTCGGCGTCGAGCTTACGTACCGGATCCGCACGGTCGGTGGTCCCGTCTACGCCTTCGTCGTGTTCACGCTCGCGATCGCGTCGCTGTTCTTCTACGTGCCGGCAGGTCCGCTGCTCCCCGCGCTGAACTCGTACTGGCGGCAGATCCACGTGACCTCGATGATCACGTCGTCGTCGCTCCTCGGCATCGGATGCGTGCTCACGATCCTGTACCTGCTGCGCGACCGGAGCGAACGACGCGGCGTCGCTCGCCTGCAGGCGCACGAGCCGCCGCCGATCATGGGCGCGGCCGTCGACACCGAGCTCCCGCCCGACTACGTGCCCGGGGACGACGACGCGCCGGCGCCGAGCCCGCGACGGATCGGCCTTCCGTCGGCCGCGACGCTGGACCGGCTCGCGTACCGGTTCATCTCGTTCGGCTTCCCGATCTGGACGTTCGGCGTGATCGGCGGCGCGATCTGGGCGCAGGAAGCCTGGGGCCGGTACTGGGGATGGGATCCCAAGGAGACGTGGTCGTTCATCACCTGGGTCGTCTTCGCGGGGTACCTGCACGCGAGGGCGACCTCGGGCTGGAAGGGCCGTCGCGCGGCGACGATCGCCCTCGTCGGGTTCGTGTCGTTGCTCGTGACCTACTACGCGGTGAACCTGTGGATCGCCGGCCTGCACAGTTACGCGACGTAGGCGTCGATGCGGATCCGTCGCTCGTCTCGCGCCCATCTCCTGCGGCTCCGGTCGACGTACCGATGGGTGGTAGATTCCGAGCCGCCCGCCTCCCGGGCGGCGCGACGTTCCCTTCGATGAGAGACAACGTGCGCAAGCGGTCGCTGTGGCTCCTCGCCGGTCTGGCGGCAGCGTTGCTGCTCTCGGCGTGTGGCGACCCTGATCTGCCGCAGAACACGTTCGCGCCCGCCGGACCCGTCGCCGAGAAGCAGGAGAACCTGTACTGGCCGGTGTTCTGGGTCGCGACCGGCGTCTTCGTCCTCGTCGAGGGCGGGATCGTGCTGATCGCGCTCAAGTACCGGCACCGCAAGGGCCGCGATCGGATGCCGAAGCAGCTCCACGGCAACACGCGGCTCGAGGTCGGCTGGACGATCCTGCCCGCGGTCGTGATCGCCGTCGTGACGGTCCCGACGATCGGGCTGCTCTGGGACCTCGCGGCGGAGCCTGGCCCGGACGCGCTGCACGTGACCGCCGAAGGTCACCAGTGGTGGTGGGGGTTCCGGTACGAGGACCGCGACATGGAGACGGAGTACGGCGGACCGATCACGACCGCCGACGTGATGGTGATCCCGGTCGGCCGCGACGTGCAGGTCTCGCTCGAATCGGTCGGCGGGTTGATCGGCGGGAGCGACGAAGAGGCCGACTACCAGGTGATCCACTCGTTCTGGGTTCCGAAGCTCGCCGGCAAGCAGGACGTCGTGCCGGGCCGCACGAACTCCCTGACGTTGTCGGCCGACGTGCCCGGCACGTACTGGGGGCAGTGCGCCGAGTTCTGCGGGCTGCAGCACGGATGGATGAAGTTCCGCGTGGTGGCGCTCGAGCAGTCCGAGTGGGAAGCCTGGGTCGAGAACCAGAAGCAGCCCGGGGTCGAGTCCGACGACGCCCTCGCCGCGCAGGGTCGTGACATCTTCCTGAACGGCACGGAGAGCGGCGGGCAATGCATCGCCTGCCACGCGATCGGCGGCACCGACGCCGCGAGCGCCGCCGGGCCGAACCTCACGCACTTCGCCGATCCGACCCACGAGTGCTTCGCGGGCTGCGTGTGGGAGACGAAGGACCGGGACGCGCTCGAGGAGTGGCTCCGGAACACCCGCGACGTGAAGCTCGGATCGAAGATGCCGGACTACGACCTCACCGAGGAAGAGATCGACGCCCTCGTGGCGTACCTCTACAGCTTGACCTGAAGCCAGTGATCCGACCTGGGAGCGTGACGAGTCGATGGCGAGCGTGACCGTGACCCGCGAGCAGAGGGGCGCTCTGCGGCGTCCCGTCGCGACCACGGGCCTCTGGTCGTGGTTGACGACGGTCGACCACAAGCGGATCGGGATCATGTACGGCGTCGCCGCGTTCGTGTTCTTCGTGATCGGCGGCCTCGAGGCGCTCGTGATCCGCGCGCAGCTGGCCGAGCCCGACGGCCTGCTCGTGAACGCCGACCAGTACAACCAGATCTTCACGATGCACGGCATCACGATGGTGTTCCTGTTCGTGATGCCGATGGGCGCCGCCTTCTTCAACTACCTGATCCCGCTGCAGGTCGGGGCGCGCGACGTCGCCTTCCCGCGGCTGAACGCGTACTCGTTCTGGGTGTTCCTGCTGGGAGGGCTGTTCCTCTACAGCAGCATCTTCCTCGGCGGCGCCCCGAACGGCGGCTGGTTCGGCTACGCGCCGAACTCCACGACCGACTCCTCGGCGGGCATGACCTTCTACGCGCTCGGCCTGATCATCACCGGGATCGCCTCGACCGTCGGCGCCGTGAACCTGTCGGTCACGGTGATCAACATGCGGGCGCCCGGGATGTCGTTGTTCCGCTTGCCGATCCTCACGTGGATGGGGCTCGTGGTGCAGTTCCTGCTCGTCTTCTCGCTGCCCATCATCACGGTCGGGTTGGTCCAGCTGCTGTTCGATCGGCGTTGGGACACGGCCTTCTACGACCCGACCCGGGGCGGCGACCCGATCCTGTGGCAGCACATGTTCTGGCTGTTCGGGCATCCGGAGGTGTACATCCTGATCCTGCCCGCGTTCGGGATCATCAGCGAGATCTTGCCGACGTTCAGCCGCAAGCCGCTGTTCGGGTACCAGTTCGTCGTGTTCAGCGGGATCGCGATCGGATTCATCGGGTTCGGCGTCTGGGCCCACCACATGTTCGCCGCGGGTCTCGGCCCGGTGGCGAACACGGCCTTCGGCATCTCCACCGCGATCATCGCGGTGCCGACCGGCGTGAAGATCTTCAACTGGATGGCGACGATGTACGGCGGTGACATCCGGTTCTCGTCGCCGATGCTCTACGCCGTCGGCGCGGTGATGATGTTCGTGATCGGCGGGTTGTCGGGCGTGACGCACGCGATCGTGCCGCACGACTATCAGCAGACCGACACCTACTACATCGTCGCGCACTTCCACTACGTGATCTTCGGCGGCGGCGTCTTCGCGTTCTTCGGCGGTCTCGTCTTCTGGTGGCCGAAGGTCTTCGGGCGTCTGATGAACGAGCGTCTCGCGAAGGTCCAGTTCTGGATCCTGCTCGTCGGCTTCAACATGGCGTTCGGACCGATGCACGTGCTGGGCCTGCAGGGCATGATCCGCCGCACCTACACCTATCCGGAGGGTCTCGGGTTGACCTTCTGGAACCAGATGTCGACCGTCGGGGCGTTCCTGATCGCGTTCGCGACGCTGCTGTTCCTCGTGAACATCGTGATGACGCAGCGCAAGCCGAAGGGTCTCGCCGACCCCGATCCGTGGGACGCGCGGTCGATCGAATGGATGACGTCGAGCCCGCCGCCCGCCCACAACTACGACGAGATCCCCGAGGTGCGCGCCCTCGACGAGTTCTGGCACCGCAAGTACGCCGAGGACAAGAGCGGGCGGATCGTGCGCGTGCCGGCGGGAGCGGCGCCCGAGCACGACGACGGACACGCCGACGCGGGACACGCCGACGCGGGGCACGCGATCCACCTGCCGAGCCCGTCGTTCTGGCCGCTGGTCTCCGCGATCGGGTTGCCGATCATCGGCTACGGCGTCCTGTTCGGCTGGTGGCTCGTCGGCCTCGGCGCGATGGTCGTGCTCGTCGGCTTCTACGGATGGGCGATGGAGCCCTCCGTCGCGGAGGAGGTCTGAGCGTGGCCGACGTCGCGATCGAGCACGCGGGGCAGGGGGAGGGCGGCGGTCACGCGGCCGAGCACGCCACGACGACCGGCCTGCCGAGCACGAAGCTCGCGATGTGGCTCTTCCTCGCGTCGGAATGCCTGCTGTTCGGTGCGCTGATCAGCACGTACATCCTGTACCGCGGTGCCGATCCCCTCGGCGGACCGACGCCCGAGGACGTCTTCGACATCCCGTTCACGTCGGTCTCGTCGTTCGTGCTGCTCGCGAGCTCGCTCACGATGGTGCTGGCGCTCGCCGCCGCCCAGAAGCGCGACACGGTCCGGATGCGGCTGTGGCTCCTCGCGACCGCGTTGCTCGGCATGTCGTTCGTCGGCGGACAGGTCTACGAGTTCACGACCTTCTACAACGAGGGTCTCGCGCTCGACACGAACCTGTTCGGCACGACGTTCTACGTGCTGACCGGCTTCCACGGAGCGCACGTGACCGTCGGGATCTTGATGCTGCTGTCGGTCGTCGGCATGTCGTGGGCCGATCGACTGCCGCCCGACGCGTCGTTCCCGGTCGAGATGGTCGGGCTGTACTGGCACTTCGTCGACATCGTGTGGATCGTCATCTTCACGGTGGTGTACCTGATCCCGTCCGGCGCCCCGCCGGCCTAGGAGCCGAGAGCATGTCCGACACCGAGACGCCGCTCCAGCACGAGCTCGGCGACCGCATGCCCGATCCGGGCGAAGAGCGCGCTCCGCACCGCTCGCATCCGAGCGCGAAGGAGTACATCCGGATCGGCTTGATCCTCGCCTTCCTGACCGCGCTCGAGGTGGCGACGTACTACGTCGACATCTCGCGCGGCATCCTGATCCCGACGTTGTACGTGCTCGCGCTGCTGAAGTTCGTCCTCGTCGTCCTGTGGTTCATGCACCTGCGGTTCGACGACCGTCGCTACGCGCGGTTCTTCGTGATGGGCCTCGCGGGCGCGGCCACGCTGTACCTCATCGTCTTGATCATCTTCGGCGCGTTCTCGAGGTAGGTCGATGCTGCCCGCCTGGCATCCGCACCCCGACGTCTGGCTCGTCCTCGGCACCGTGGTCGCCGCGTACCTGATCGCGGATCGTCGCCACGAGCGACGCACGGGTCAACCGACGCCGGCACGCCAGCGGAAGCTCTTCCTCGGCGGCATGGCGCTGCTCTTCGTCGCATCGGAATGGCCGATGCACGACCTCTCCGAGAACCACCTGTACGCCGCGCACATGGTGCAGCACATGCTGTTCACGCTCGTGGCCGCCCCGCTGCTCGTCGCCGGCACGCCGGCGTGGATGCTCCGCGACGTCCTACGGCCGCGGTGGGCGTTCCGGGCGTTCCGGCTCGTCACCCGGCCGCTCGTCGCGATCGTCCTGTTCAACGGCGTGCTGCTGTTCACGCACTGGCCCGACGTCGTGACCGCGTCGGTGACCGGGCCGGGGATCGTGCACTTCGCGGTGCACGTCGTCGTCGTCGGATCGGCGTACGTGATGTGGTGGCCGGTCGTGTCGCCGTTGCCGGAGCTGCCTCCGATCAACCCGCCGGCGCAGCTCCTGTACCTGTTCATCCAGTCGCTCGCGCCGACGATCCCGGCGTCGTTCCTCACGTTCGGCCACGAGCCGCTCTACGACGTGTACGCGACGTTCACCCGGATGTGGGGCATCGACGTGATGACCGACCAGCTCGTCGCCGGGCTCATCATGAAGCTCGGCGGCGGCGTCTTGTTGTGGTCCGTCATGGCGGTCGTGTTCTTCCGGTGGGCGAACCGCGAGCAACGCGAGGGATGGGACGCGTTGCGCTTCCAGGGCGTCGAGCGTGAGATCCGTGCGGAGATGGGACGATGAGCGATCGCGCGCCGCGGCAGAGCCTGCTGCTCCCGATCCTGATCCCGCTGGGATCGCTGGTCGTGATCGGCCTCACGTTGTGGGGCTTCAGCCGCGTCTTGCTGAACACGACGCACACGGCCGCGACGACCGTGGCGCTCGTCGCGGCCGCGGGCATCCTCGGGATCGCCGCGTACGTCGCCGCGCGGAAGAACCCCGGGAACGCCGCGCTGTTCTCGATGCTCGGCGGCGCCGCCGGGCTCGCGATGCTCGCGGGCGGCGTGGCGCTCGTCGCGGCACCGCCCCACGGCGAGGAGGAGACCGCGGGACCGGCGGTCGTGATCGTCGCGCCGCCGAACGCAGCGGCCGACGGCTACGCCGACGACGCGTACACGGTGCCCGCGGAGATCCCGTTCGACATGGAGTTCGACAACCAGGACCCGGGCGTGCCGCACAACGTCTTCATCGCCGAGGAAGAAGGCGGGACGAACCTGTTCGAGGGACAGAACATCACGGGTCCCGCCACGATCACGTACGCCATCGCGGACCCCCTCGCCGAAGGCGAGTACTTCTTCTTCTGCAGCATCCATCCCACGACGATGACCGGGACGCTCACCGCCGAGGTCGGCGCCGGGGCCGGCGAGGGCGAAGGCGGAGGCGAGGGTGAAGGCGGCAGCGGGATCACCGTCGTCGCCGAGGAGCTCGCGTTCTCGCCGACCGAGGTCGAGGTGCCGGCCGACACCCCCACGACGATCACGCTCGACAACCGCGATCCGGTCGGAACGTTCGGTCAGCACAACCTCGCGGTGTACCAGGACGACTCCTACGCCTCCCAGATCGCCGCGACGGAGCTGATCAGCGGCCCGGGGACCGGCTCGGTCGAGCTGCCGCCCCTCGCCGAAGGGGCCTATCCGTTCCGCTGCGACATCCACCCGCAGATGACCGGAACCGTGAACGCGGTCGCCGGCGCCGGAGGCGACGACGGCGGCGGGGGCGGGGGACCCGACGACGGAGGTGGTGGCGGCGATGCCGGTGCCACCGATCCTGCCGACGACGGCGGCGGCTAGCGCGATCCGTCGCGCCGCACGCGAGCGGCGGCGGCGTCGCTCGCGTGCGATCCCGCTCGTCGTCGTCGCGGTGATGCTCGCCGCGTGCACGGGCGGCGACGACGGGCCGATCACCGGCGTCGTCCCCGACGACGAGCCGCTGCCGGTGATCGAGGGACCGACGCTCGGCGGACCCCACGCGTCGACCGCCGATCTCCGCGGCCGCCCCGCGGTCGTCAACGTCTGGGCGACCTGGTGCGCGCCGTGCCAGGCCGAGCTGCCGGCCCTCGTGGACGTCGCGTCGGCGTACGAGGGGCAGGTCGCGTTCCTCGGCGTCAACTACGGCGACAGCTCCGCGCAGGCGCGCGTGTGGGAGGACGACTACGCGATCCCGTACCCGAGCATCGAGGACCCGTCGGGCGCGTTCGCCGACGACCTCGGGTTCCCGTACCTGCCGCACACCCTCGTCGTCGACGCGGCCGGCACGATCCGGTACCGGATCTACGGCGAGACGACGTCGGACGACCTGTCGGCGCTCCTCGACGGGCTCCTCGCCGAGGAACCCGTCGCGGCGGCCTGAGGGACGGGTGGCGTCCGCCGGACCGAGGGGCGCGGCGGGGCGCAGCGGTCACCGCCGGACGAGGCTCAGACGAGCGCGTCGGCCGCGACGGCGCCGAACAGCGCGCCCAGGTACAGCACCGAGAAGCGGAACACGCTCCACGAGCGGGCCGGCGACGGCGCTCGCCACAGCGCCAGCGCGCGGTACACGAACATCCCGCCGAGGACCACCGCTGCGGCGGTGTAGACGGGCCCCATCGGAGCGACCGGCACGAGGACCAGGGTCGTGCCGAACAGCGCGAGCGAGTACAGGAGGATCTGCTTGCGCGTCTCGGTCTCGCCGCGCACGACGGGCAGCATCGGAACGCCCGCCGCGGCGTAGTCGCCCTGGAACCGCATCGCGAGCGCCCAGAAGTGCGGCGGCGTCCAGACGAAGACGATCGCGAACAGGATCCACGCCGGCAGCGCCAACGAACCCGTCACCGCCGCCCATCCCACCAGGGCCGGCGCCGCCCCCGCCGCCCCGCCGATCACGATGTTCTGCGCCGTGGCGCGCTTCAGCCACATCGTGTAGACGAAGACGTAGAAGGCGATCGCGGCGAGCGAGAGCACGGCCGCCAGGACGTTCACGGTCATCGCGAGGAACACGAACGAGAAGGCGCCGAGGACGAAGCCGAAGCGCAGGGCGTCGTCGGGCGTCACGGCGTGCGCGGGCAGCGGGCGCCCGCGCGTGCGGCGCATCACCTCGTCGATGTCACGATCGAGGTACATGTTGATCGCGTTCGCCGATCCGGCCGACAGCGCACCACCGAGCAGCGTCGCCGCGACGAGCCAGTGCGACGGGATCGACCGTGCCGCCAGCACCATCGCGGGAACGGTCGTGATGAGCAGCAGGACGATGATGCGGGGCTTCGTCAGCGCGACGTAGGCCTGGACGACGTCGCGGAGCGGCGCCGCGTGCGCCCCCGCCGGTGCGCCTGCCTCCGTCACGCCGGTCGCGGCACCGGCCTCCGCCTCGACGGCGTCCGGTGCGCGCCTGGCGACGACGACCAGCACGATCGTCGACGCCCAGATCAGCGCCGAGAGCCCGACGTGGGCGGCCCGCGGGATCGTCGAGAGCTCGGTCCAGACGTTGAACGCGCCCACGACGACCTGTGCGGCGAACAGACCGCCGACGATCGTGGACCACCGCACGAGCGCCGCGGATCGCGGCGCCATCGTGCGCGCTCGGACGACCGCCCAGATCGCCAGCGACGTGACCAGCAGGGCGAGGAGCCGGTGGGCGAACATCTCGACCGCGCCCACGGGGCCGAACGACGGCACGAGGCGCCCGCCCATCAACGGCCAGTCGCGGAACGCGAGCCCCGCGCCTTCTGCGCGCACGTACGTCCCGACGAGCAGCAAGGCGTAGGTGGCGGCGGCCGTCGTGGCGGCCAGACGCGCGTACGCCGTCCAGCGGGGTCGGCCGTCGGTCCGGGGGAACGTCACGACCGCCGTCGTCGCGACGAGGACGCCGAGGACGATCATCGCCATCGCGAAGTGGAAGGTGATCTCGAGCGGGTCGAGGGCGCTGTTCACCACGCGGCCGCCGAGCGCGCCCTGGACGCCGAACAGGAACGGCAGCGTGAGCGCGCCGACGATCGCCGCCCGGGGGATGCCGGCGTCGTCGCCCCGTCGCGACCGCAGCAGGGCTCCCAACGCCAGGAGGGCGAGCCCGACGGCGAGGACGCCGCCGACGACGCCGAGCAGGCGGTGCACGTACTCGATCAGCGTGTGGTACTCGAACCGTGGCACCCAGCGCCCGAAGCACGTCGGCCAGTCGGGGCAGCCGTCACCGGATCCGGTCGCCCGGACGATGCCGCCCCAGACGATCAGGACGAGCGTCGTGATCGAGGTGACGACGGCGAGGGCACGGAAGCGTCTCATCGCGGCTGGGGGTCGCCATGATATCCGCGATACTGCCGACGATGACCGGCGCTCGCTCCGACGTGGCTCCACCCGGCGCGCCGGGCGCCGATCCCCGAGCCGAGATCGAGGCGTTCCGTCGACGGGTCGACGCGGAGCTCGCCGCGACGGTCGCGACGACGCGCGCGGACCTCGAGCGCCGCGATGCCGGGGCTGCCTTCCTCGCCGACGAGCTGGCCCGGCTGATCGACGCCGGCGGCTCGAAGCTCCGGCCGACCTGCTGCTACCTCGGGTTCCGGGCGGGCGGCGGCGGCGACGGCCCGCCGATCGTGCGGGCCGCGGCCGCTCTCGAGTTCCTGCATCTGTTGGCGTTGATCCACGACGACGTGATGGATCGAGCCGAGATCCGCCGCGGCGTGGCGACGTCGCACCGCCGGCTCGCGTCGGTCGCTCCGCCGGGGGCCGACGCGGACCACGTCGGTCGCTCCCTCGCGATCCTCGTGGGCGACCTGGCGGGTGTCTGCGCCGACGTGCTGTGGGGCCGCAGCGGGTTCCCCCCCGAGCGGCTCGCCCGCGCGCTCGATCGCTACCACGCGGTTCGGCTCGACATGGCGGCGGGCCAGGCGCTCGACATCGTCGGCGGGGGCGAGCCCTTCGGCGTCGCCGCCCTCAAGGGAGGTTCGTACTCGATCGCGGGACCGCTGCTCGTCGGAGCCGCGCTCGCCGGCGCGTCCGCGGAGGTCGTCGGCGTGCTCGCGGCCTTCGGTGCACCCCTCGGAACGGCGTTCCAGCTCCTCGACGACCTCCGTGACGGCGACGCCGCGGAGGGCGTGGACGTTTCGACCCTCGAGGCCCTGTTCGCGGAAGCGCGCGCCGCGCTCACCGACGCACCGTTCGACCCGGAACCGCTGTTCGAGCTCGTCGATGCGCTGGAACGGGGATGAGTGAGGACCTCGGCTTCGCGCGACGGCTGTTCCGCGACGTGGCGACGTGCCGCGTCGCGACCGTGCGCCCCGACGGCGGTCCCCACGTGGCCCCTCGATGGTTCGTCTGGCCTGAGGACGCGCTGTGGGTCGCGACGCGCGTCGACGACACGACGTGGGCCCACGTCGTCCGGGACCCGCGCGTGTCGATCCTGATCGACCACGGGCGGGAATGGCTCGACCTCGCCGGCGTGCGCGTCGAAGGCGTCGCCGAGACGATGCCGGCGGAGCACCCCGACCTGCGCCAGCCGATGTCGGCATGGCACGACAAGTACCGGCCGCTGTTCGGCGGTCCCGGGTTCGAACGGTTCGCGGAGCAGGTCCCGAAGCTGGGGTTCCTCCGGGTCGTCCCCTCGCGGTTCGAGGTCTGGGACCACCGGCTCGACCGCTGAGCCGCGGCCCGACGACCGCCCGATCGCCCGCGGCGATCGCGTCGCCGTCGTCCACGGGCCGTCCCGCGGACGACCCTCCCGCCGGCGGGCGACCTCGCGTAGCATCGCGACACGAACGGACGGTTCCGCATCGGTGCGGTAGCCTCAGCTTGTGAAGTTTTTCACAAGCTCGGCGCGGCCAGGATGACCTGCGGCGACGGCCGAGCCGTGGCGGTCGCCGCCGCCGCGCGAGGGGGGGACACGTGAGCGTGGAGCGTGGGTACGACACCGACGTCCTCGTCGTGGGCGGAGGCCCCGGCGGTGCGGCGGCCGCGTACCACCTGGCGCGCCATGGCATCGACGTGACGGTCGTCGACCGGGCGTCGTTCCCCCGGGAGAAGGTCTGCGGCGACGGTCTGACACCCCGCGCCGTCAAGGCGCTCGTGGGCATGGGGATCGACACCGACGATCCTCGCTTCGAGCGCGTTCAGGGGCTGCGCGTCCACTCGCGCCACACGACGATCGAGCTGCCGTGGCCGGAGCTGACGGACTGGCCCGCGTACGCCCTCGTCATGACCCGCGAGGACTTCGACCACCTGCTGATCCAGCGCGCGCAGAAGGCGGGCGCTCGTGTGCTCGAGCGCACGGAGGCCGTCGAGCCGATCGTCGAGGACGGATGGGTCCGCGGCGCCGTCACCGCGCCTGCCGACGGGGGCGATCCCACCCCCCTGCGCGCCCGCTACACGATCGCCGCCGACGGAGCCGCGAGCCGCTTCGCGAGACCCGTCGGGGTGCAACGCGTCGATGCGCGGCCGCTCGGCATCGCCGCGCGGCGGTACTACCGGACCGACTACCACCCCGGCCCCTGGTTCGAATCCTGGCTCGACCTGTGGGAGGGCGATCTCCTCCTGCCGGGCTACGGATGGCTCTTCCCGGTCGCCGGCGGGCGGATCAACCTGGGAGCGGGTCTCCTGAACACGTTCAAGAACTTCAGGGACGTGTCGGCGCAGCGCCTGTTCGACGCGTTCGCGTCGATGCTGCCGCCCGCCTGGAACATCGACGAAGAGCACGCCGACGGACGCGTCCTGTCCGGGCCGCTGCCGATGAGCTTCAACCGCGACCCCGCCGCGGTGCCGGGTCTGCTGCTGATCGGCGACGCCGTCGGGGCGGTGAACCCGTTCAACGGCGAGGGCATCGCGTACGCGATGGAGACGGCGGAGATGGCGGCCGAGCTCGTCCACGAGGCCATCGTCCGCGACCGGCCGGCCCTCACGATGATGTATCCGCAGGCCCTCCGCGATCGGTACGCCGACTACTTCGTGGTCGGACGGGGGTTCGCGAAGGTGATCGGCCGACCCGCCGTGATGGGAGCGGCCACCCGGGTGCTGCTTCCGAACCGGCGCGTCATGACGTTCGCGCTCCGCGTGATGGGCAACCTGACCGACGGCCGCGACGGCGACGCCCAGGACAAGCTGTTCCACGTCCTCACGAGAGTGGCGGGCGCGGTGCGTTCGTAGGATGGGACGCGGATGCTGAGCGACTACCTGCCGATCGTCGTCCTCGCCGCGCTGGCGGCGATCTTCGCGGTCGCCTCGCTGGTCGCCTCGACGTTGCTCGGCCCGAAGCGGCCGAACCCCGTGAAGCTCATGGCGTACGAGTCGGGCAACGATCCGGTCCGGCTGCCCCGTGGCCAGCGCTTCAGCGTGAAGTTCTACGTCGTCGCGATGATGTTCATCATCTTCGACATCGAGGTCATCTTCCTGTTCCCGTGGGCGGTGGCCGCCCGCCAGCTGGGCCTGTTCGGGCTCGTGCAGATGGTGATCTTCATCGGCCTCGTCTTCGTCGCCTACGTGTACGAGTGGAAGAAGGGCGGCCTCGACTGGGCGGGGTCGTCGCTCACGCCGATCGAGACCGAGGACGAGCTCCGCGCCGACCTCGACGTTCCCGCTCGCACCTCGACCAGCCACGAGGAGGCAGCCCGTGCCCGTTGAGCGGATCGAAGGGATCCACCTCGGCAAGACGCCCGAGGAGATCGAGGACGAGGTCGAACGCGGCGTCCTCCTGACGACGCTCGATCGCGCCGTCGGATGGGCCCGCAAGCAGTCGATGTGGCCGGCGACGTTCGGCCTCGCGTGCTGCGCGATCGAGATGATGTCGACCGGCGCGGGCAAGTACGACCTCTCCCGCTGGGGCATGGAGCTGTTCCGCGCGTCGCCGCGCCAGGCCGACCTGATGATCGTCGCCGGCCGGGTCTCCCAGAAGATGGCGCCGGTCCTGCGACGCGTCTACGACCAGATGGTCGAGCCGAAATGGGTCATCTCGATGGGCGTGTGCGCGTCGGCCGGCGGCATGTTCACGAACTACGCGATCGTCCAGGGCGTCGACACGATCGTTCCGGTCGACGTCTACGTCCCGGGATGCCCGCCCAAGCCCGAGATGCTGATGCACGGGATCCTGCGGCTCCACGAGAAGGTGCGCACGTCGGGGACGTTCCGGTGAGCACGCCGCCGGTCGACGATCGTCGCGCGCCGGCTCCCGACTCGGCGCCCATGCCGGTCGACGACATCGCGGGCCGCATCCGCGGCAGCTATCCCGACGTCGTCGTCGCGCGCGGTGAGGTCACGGTGATCGTCGGTCGCGACGAGCTCCGCGACGTCCTCGTGTGGCTGCGGGAGGACCCGGAGCTCCAGCTGGGGTTCCTGAGCTGCGTCACGGCGACCGACCATCCGGACGCCGACCCCCGCGTCTGGATGGTGTACGAGATGCGATCGATGGCTCGCCGGCACCGCGCCCGCGTGAAGGTCGGACTCGCCGAGCACGACCTGCACGTGCCGAGCGTCACGGACCTGTTCCCGACCGCCGATTGGCAGGAGCGCGAGGTCTACGACCTGTTCGGCGTCGTGTTCGACGGGCATCCGGACCTCACCCGGATCCTGCTGCCGGACGACTGGGAAGGACACCCGCTCCGCAAGACCGAGGAGCTCGGCGGCGTGAACACCCGGTACCACGGCGCGTTCATCCCTCCGGTCGACAAGCGAGGCATGGCGTGAGAGGTCGCCGCTGATGGCGCACGACATGGACGCCGCTCGCGACGAGCTCCGTGAGGACGACGGTCACCTCCGTGACCCACGGACGGGTGAGTTCCGCGAGGAGACGATGATCATCAACATGGGGCCGCAGCACCCCTCCACGCACGGGGTGCTTCGCCTCCTGCTCGAGCTCGACGGCGAGACCGTGATCCGCTGCAAGCCGATCATCGGCTACCTCCACACCGGCATCGAGAAGAACACCGAGTACCGGACGTGGATGCAGGGCGTCACGTTCGTGACCCGCGCCGACTACCTGTCGCCGTTCTTCAACGAGCTCGGGTACTGCATGGCGGCCGAGCGACTGCTCGGCATCGAGGTGCCCGAGCGGGCGCAGATCATCCGCGTGCTCGTGTGCGAGCTCACGCGGATCTCGTCGCACCTCGTGTGGCTCGCGACGGGCGGTCTGGAGCTCGGCGCCGTCTCCGTGATGCTCTACGGGTTCCGGGAGCGCGAGGTCATCCTCGACATCTTCGAGGCCCTGACCGGTCTGCGGATGAACCACGCGTACATCCGGATCGGCGGCGTGCTGATGGATCTTCCCGACGAGGGACCGCGCAAGATCCGGGAGTTCCTCGATCTGATGCCGCGGCGGATCGACGAGTTCGACACGCTCCTCAGCAAGAACCCGATCTGGCTCGAGCGGAACGTCGGCGTCGGCGTCATGTCGGCGGAACGGTGCCTCGAGCTCGGCGTCACCGGTCCGGTGCTGCGTTCCGCGGGCGTCGCCGCCGACCTCCGCAAGGACATGCCGTACTCGGGCTATGAGACCTACGACTTCGACGTTCCGGTACGGACCGACGCCGACGCGTACGCGAGGTACGTGCTCCGTCTCGAGGAGATGCGGCAGTCCCTCCGCATCGTCGAGCAGGCGCTCGAGCGACTCGAGGAGGTCGGCGGTCCGATCATGGTCGAGGATCCGAAGGTCCGATGGCCCGCGAAGCTGACGGTCGGTCCCGACGGGATCGGCAACGACGAGGAGTACCTGCGCCACATCATGGAGGAGTCGATGGAGGCGCTGATCCATCACTTCAAGATCGTGACGCAAGGCGTGTCGGTGCCCGCCGGAGAGGTCTACCAGCTCGTCGAGTCGCCTCGCGGGGAGCTCGGCTACTACGTGAACTCCCAAGGCGACCACCGGCCGTACCGCGTCAAGATCCGCGACCCCTCGTTCGTGAACCTCCAGGCGATCCCCGACATGGTCGAGGGCTCGCTCGTCGCCGACACGATCGCGGCGATCGCGTCGCTCGACCCCGTGATGGGAGGGGTCGACCGCTGATGGGAGGGTTCTCCTGCTGATGGCTCTCTTCGATGGCGCCGTGCTCGAGGACGCCCGCACGATCATGGCGCGCTACCCCGAAGGCCGCGAACGCTCCGCGGTGATGCCGCTGCTGTACCTGGCCCAGTCGGTGGAGGGCTACGTCTCGCTCGACGGGATGCGGGCGATCGGCGAGCTGCTCGGCATCACGACGGCCGAGGTCGAGGCCGTCGCGACCTTCTACACGATGTACCGGATGCACCCGACCGGCGAACACGTGGTGAACGTCTGCACGAACCTCGCGTGCATGCTGCGCGGCGCCCGTGAGGTCCACGCCGAGGCGCTCGACGCGGCGGGGTTGCAGCCCGGTCAGGAGGTCAGCGACGACGGGCTCTTCACGGTCCACGAGGAGGAATGCCTCGGCGTCTGCGACTTCGCTCCGGCGGTGCAGGTGAACGTCGCGAACCACGACACCGTCACGCCGGAACGGATCCGCACGATCGTGGCGGACCTGCGCGACGGTCGCACGCCCGAGCCCTCGCGCGGGCCGGCGTTCCGCTCGTACAAGGAGGCCTGTCGGGTGCTCGCCGGCCTCGACCAGCCCGCGACGCACGTCGCGGTGGCGTCCGACCCGGCACCCGCCGCGCCGGCGTTCGCGCCGGACCTGTCGCAAGGGTCGTCGGTGGGAGAGGCGACGCCGTGACGGCGACGTTCGAGCCGCGCCTGACGCGCTCGTGGGACGAGCCCGAGGCGATCGGTCTCGACGGCTACGTCCGACGCGGCGGCTACGATGCGCTGCGCGCCGCCCTGGGCATGACGTCCGAGGCGATCGTCGAGACCGTGAAGGAGAGCGGGCTCCGCGGCCGCGGCGGCGCTGGGTTCCCCACCGGGATGAAGTGGGGGTTCGTCCCGCGAGACACCGGCAAGCCCACCTACGTCGTCGTGAACTACGACGAGTCCGAGCCCGGCACGTGCAACAACCGGGAGCTCGTCGAGCGCGAACCCCATCGCCTCCTCGAGGGCACGGCGATCGCGGCCCTCGCGATCGGATGCCGGACCGCCTTCATCTACATCCGCGGCGAGTACCTGTGGCAGAGCATCGTGCTCGAGCGCGCGATCCGCGAGGCCTACGACGCGGGCTTCCTCGGCACGGGCATCGCCGGGAGCGACACCGATCTCGACGTCGTGCTGCACCGCGGCGCCGGCGCGTACATCTGCGGTGAGGAGACGGCGCTCCTGAACTCGCTCGAGGGGCTGCGCGGGCAGCCGCGTCTGCGGCCGCCGTTCCCCGCGGTCGAGGGGCTGTACGCGTCGCCCACCGTGATCAACAACGTCGAGACGCTGATGAACGTGCCCGACATCATCACGAAGGGCGTCGGGTGGTTCCGCGAGATGGGCACCGAGAAGTCGCCCGGCACGAAGCTCGTGACGATCTCGGGCAAGGTGGAGCGCCCGGGGAACTACGAGGTGCCGCTCGGGACGCCCTTCCGCGTCGTGCTCGAGGAGCTCGCCGGGGGCGTGCTCGGTGGCAAACAGCTCAAGGCCTGGACGCCCGGCGGGTCGTCGACCCCGATGCTCACGGCCGAGCACGTCGACGTCGGGCTGGACTACGAGTCGCTCGCGGGAGCCGGTTCGATGCTCGGCACGGCCGCGATCATGGTGATGGACGAGACCGACTGCGTGGTCGACGCCGCGTCTCGGATGATCAGGTTCTACGCGGTCGAATCGTGCGGCAAGTGCACGCCGTGCCGTGAGGGCGGCTGGTGGGCCACCCGGGTGATGGACCGCATCGAGCACGGGTACGGCCGCGACGACGACATCCCGGTGATGCAGGACCTCGGCAAGAACGTGCTGTTCCGCGCGTTCTGCGCGCTCGCCGACGGCACGGCGTCGGTGATCAACTCGAGCCTGAAGCACTTCCGCGACGAGTACGAGGAACACGTGCGACTCGGCGCCTGTCCGCTGAAGGTCGACCACCGTCCGCCGGTCGGAGCGTCCGTGGGAGCCGCATCGTGAGCACGCAGCCGGCCACGCAGATGGTGACGCTCACGATCGACGGCAAGGAGGTCACCGTTCCGCGCGGCACGCTGATCATCCGGGCCGCCGAGCAGCTCGGCATCGAGATCCCGCGCTTCTGCGAGCACCCCTACCTCTCGCCCGCCGGCGCGTGCCGCCAGTGCTACGTCGAGATCGAAGGGCAGCCGAAGCTCGTGACGTCGTGCACCGTGCAGGTGGCGCCCGGCATGATCGTGCGCACCCAGAACACGAACGAGACGGTCGAGGAGGCGCAGGTCGCGAACCTCGAGTTCCTCCTGCTCAACCATCCGCTCGACTGCCCCGTCTGCGACCGCGGCGGCGAATGTCCGCTGCAGGACCAGGCGCTGTCGTTCGGGCCGGGGGAGAGCCGGTACCGCGACGCGAAGCGCGTCTATCCGAAGCCGATCCCACTGTCGCCGCTCGTGAACCTCGATCGCGAGCGCTGTGTGCTGTGCACGCGCTGCACGCGGTTCTGCGACGAGATCAGCGGCGACCGGTTCCTCGAGATGTACGACCGCGGCGGATGGGAGCGCGTGGCGATCGCGGCCGGCGAGGACTTCCGCTCGCCGTTCAGCGGCAACACGATCCAGATCTGTCCGGTGGGCGCGCTCACGAGCGAGACGTACCGGTTCGCCGCGCGGCCCTTCGATCTGTCGTCGGCCGACACCGTCTGCCCGCACTGCTCGGCCGGCTGCAACCTGCGCGTCGACGTCCGTCGCGGCGAGGTGGTGCGTCACCTCGCGCGCGACAACGGCGACGTGAACGAGGCGTGGAACTGCGACAAGGGCCGGTTCGCCTACCGCTTCCCCGACGACCCGGGGAGGATCACGACCCCGCTGATCCGCGACCGCGGCCTCGAGCCGGCGTCGTTCGGCGAGGTCCTCACGTGGGTCGCGCAGCGATGTCGGGGCGCGCGGGTCGGCTTCCTCACCGGCGGACGACTGATGGACGAGGACTACTACGCGCTGTCGAAGCTCGCGCGGACGGTCGTCGGCACGAACGACCTCGACCACCGGCGCGACGAAGGGTCCACCGCCGAGGAGCACGCGGCGGCGCATCCGATGGCCGTGACCTACGACGACGTCGAGCACGCGAAGGTGATCCTCGTCGTGGGCCTCGACGCCGAGCAGGAGGTCCCGATCCTGCACCTCCGCCTGCGGAAGGCCGTGACGCACGGTGCGCGGATCGTCGTGGTCCACCCTCGGCGCACCCGGCTGCACGACGTGGCCGAGCACGTCCTCTGCCGGCCCGGCGAGGAGCCGGTGCTGCTGGATCGGGCCCGTCGAGGCGAAGGTCCGCTCGCCGGCGTCCTCGAGGAACTCCGGTCGCGGGGCGACGAGGCGCTCGTGCTCGCCGGGCCGCGGCTCGCGTCGGGCTCGGGCATGGCCGCGGCGTCGGTGTGGGAGCTCGCGACCGGGCTCGGTGCGCGCTTCCAGTACGTGACGCGTCGCGCGAACGACCGCGGCGCGTTGATCGCGGGGGTGCATCCGCGGCTGCTGCCGGGCGGCCGTCCGTTCGACGTCGCCGGCGCACGTGCCGAGGTCGAGGCGATCTGGGGACCGATCATGACCGAAGGTCCCGGCCGCACGTCGCGAGGCATCCTCGAGGCCGCAGCGGCCGGCGACCTCGACGTCCTGTTCCTGATCGGCGTCGATCCGCTCACCGACCATCCCGACGCGGCGCTCGCCCGGCGTGCCCTCGACAACGTGCCGGTCAAGGTCGTCCAGTCGCTCGAGCTCGGATCGCTCGAGTCGTTCGCCGACGCGTTCCTGCCGGCGGCTGCCTACGCCGAGAAGGACGGGCACCTCACGACCTGGGAGGGCCGCGGGCAGCGCATCTACCCCGCCCGGCCGGTGCAGGGGATCAGCCGTCCCGACTGGGAGATCTTCGCCGGGCTCGCCGCGGCGATGGGCGGCGACCTCGGCTTCGACACGCTCGAGGAGCTCCACGACGAGATGGGACGCCTGCTCGCGCCGACGCAGGCGACGTGGGAACGGAACGTGACGACGGAGCTCGCCGGCTCGCCGGAGATCCCGGAGGGATCCGTCCACCTGTTCACGTACCCGCTGCTCGTCGACGAGGGGCGACTCGTCGAGCGCGCCGACGAGCTGAAGCTCGCCCTCGGCGACCCGGCGTTCGTCGAGCTGCACACCGCTGACGCGTCGTCGTTCGGGGTCGTCGACGGCGCCCACGCCGTCGTCCGCACCGACGCGGGCGAGGTGGAGCTCCCCGTCCGCGTGACGGACCACATCGCGCCCGGCGCGGCGTTCGTGCCGTTCAACAACCCGGGCCTCCGGGCGAGCACGCTGCTGTCCGGATCGTTCGACACGATCGCCACGATCGAGGCGGTCGCCACGTCGGACGAGGGGTCGCGCACCGAGGAGGTGTCGGCCTGATGGACTGGGTCGGCTGGGCGCTGCTCGTCGCGCGCGTGGTCGTCGTGTTCTTCGTGCTGCTGATCTCGGTGATCCTCTACGTCTGGATGGAACGGAAGGTGATCGCCGACTTCCAGACGCGCACGGGTCCTCTGCGCGCCGGTCCCGCCGGCGTGTTGGTCACGCTCGCCGACGGCATCAAGCTGTTCTTCAAGGAAGGGATCATGCCGACGAACGCCGACAGGCCCGTGTACCTGCTGGCGCCGGCGCTCGCGATGTTCCCCGCGTTCCTCGCCTTCGCGGTGATCCCGTTCGGAACCGGCGTGACGCTGTTCGGCCGAGAGGTTCCGTTCCAGATCGCCGACCTGAACATCGGCATCCTCTGGATCCTCGCGATGACGTCGCTCGGCGTGTACGCGATCGTCCTCGCCGGATGGGCCAGCGGCTCGAACTATCCGCTGCTCGGCGCGGTGCGATCGAGCGCCCAGATGATCAGTTACGAGGTGGGCATGGGGCTCGCGCTCGTCTCGGTGCTGATGTACTCGGGCGAGCTGTCGATGAGCGGCGTCGTCGACAGCCAGCAGCGCATCTGGAACGCGATCCCGCAGTTCCCGGCGTTCGTCGTGTTCCTGATCGGCGGCCTCGCCGAGACGAACCGGCCGCCGTTCGATCTCGCGGAAGCCGAGTCCGAGCTCGTCGCGGGGTTCCACACCGAGTACTCCGGGATCCGCTTCGCGATGTTCTACCTCGGCGAGTACGTGAACACCGTGACGGTCGCCGCGGTCGCGACCACGCTGTTCCTCGGTGGCTGGCGCGGTCCGGCGCCGGACGTCGTGCCGTGGCTCTGGCCGGTGCTCTGGTTCCTGCTCAAGGTGACGGCGATCATCTACCTGTACATCCTCATCCGCGGCACGCTGCCGCGGATGCGCTACGACCGCCTGATGAACTTCGGGTGGAAGGTGTTGATCCCGTTCGGCCTCGTGTGGGTCCTCGTCACCGGCGCCGTCATCGTCCTGCCGGAGCGCTTCGCGTGGGACCGGAGCGACATCGTCACGGTCGCGGCGATCGCGGTCGGCGCGCTGCTCCTGCTGTGGATCGCCGGCGCCCTGTTCGACCGGAAGCCGCGCAGGGAGGTGACCCCATGAGCGACGAGCGACGCGACGATCCGGCCGTGGGCGACGAACCCGGGCACGACCGCGCCGAGCTGCGCGGCGATCCACCCACGAACCGTGGCGACGTGTCGTCGCCCGGGTTCCTCGACGCGGCGACCGCCATCGCGAAGGGGCTCGGGACCGTCTGGAAGCAGACGTTCCGATCCGACAACACCGAGCGGTACCCATCCGAGATCGTCCCGCCGCCGCCGCGCTCGCACATCGGGCGGCACCTGTTGAACCGACACGAGAACGGACTCGAGAAGTGCATCGGGTGCGAGCTGTGCGCGTACGCGTGCCCGGCCGACGCGATCTGGGTCGTCGGCGAGGACAACGACCCGGAGGACCCCGTGAGCCCGGGTGTGCGGCACGCGAAGGACTACCAGATCAACTACCTGCGCTGCATCATGTGCGGCCTGTGCGTCGAGGCGTGTCCCACGCGCGCGCTCACCCTCACGAGCTACTTCGAGATGTCGTTCGAGACGCGTGAGGACGCGATCTGGACGAAGGAGCGCCTGCTCGAGCCGCCGCCGCCTCTCGGCACCGATCCGATCACCAAGGAAGGCCGCTAGGTGCCGCTCGACAACCTGGTTTTCTGGGTGTTCGCGCCGATCTCGGTCGCGAGCGCGATCGGCATGATCGTGATGCGGAACGCCGTCCACGCGGCGCTGTTCCTCGTCGTCAACTTCTTCTGCATCGCGGTGATGTACCTGCTGCTCGACGCGCCCTTCCTGTTCGCCGTCCAGATCATCGTGTACGCCGGCGCGATCATGGTGCTCGTCCTGTTCGTGATCATGCTGCTCGGCGTCGCCCGAGGCGACGACCTCCGCGAGCGTCTGATCGCGCAACGCCCGCTCGCGGTCCTGCTGGCGCTCGCCTTCGTCGCGGAGATCTTCGTCGCGGTGCGCGCGGGCATCGGCTTCTCGACGAAGGCGCCCGACGGCTTCGACGCCGTGAACGAGGGCGGCAACACGCAGGCCCTCGGTGAGGTGCTGTTCCGCGACTACTTCCTGCCGTTCGAGATCACGTCGATCCTGCTGATCATCGCGGCGATCGCCGCCACCGTGCTCGCGCAACGGCGGGCGCGGCCGATCACCCAGGCCGAGATCGAGCAGCGGCGTTCGCCGTCGACCGACCGAGGCGCGGCGGTCGACGAGCAGATCGAGGTTCGCGAGGTGCCGCGGTGAGGACCCCGATCGCGTACTTCGTGATGCTCTCCGGGGTCCTGTTCGCGCTCGGGACGGTCGGCGTCCTGATCCGGCGCAACGCCCTGCTGATCTTCATGTCGGTCGAGCTCCAGCTGAACGCGGTGAACCTGTCGTTGATCGCGTTCAGCCGGATGCACAACGAGCTCGACGGGCAGATCCTCGCGTTCTTCTCGATGGTCGTGGCGGCGGCCGAGGTCGTCGTCGGTCTCGCGATCATCGTGGCGATCTACCGGCGTCGGCAGAGCGTCAACGTCGACGACGCACGGGAGCTCCGGTGGTAGGAGCGCTCGCGCCGTCGGAGGCGACCGGGTCGCTGCCGCTGCTTTGGCTCGTTCCGTCGCTGCCGCTCGCGGGCGCGGCGGTGAACCTGTTCGTCGGACGGCGCCTCGGCAAGGCCGCCGGCTGGCTCGCGACCGCCCTCGTCGCGGCGTCGTTCGCGGTCGCCGTCGTCGTGGTCCTCGACCTGCTGGCGATCGGGACCGAGGAGCGCCTCTACGTCCAGCACCTCTTCGACTGGATCACCGTCGGCGCGTTCGAGGTCGGCGCCGACCTCAGGCTCGACGCGCTGAGCTCCACGATGATCCTCGTGGTCACGGGGGTCGGCTCGCTGATCCATCTGTACTCGATCGGTTACATGGCGCACGACGCCCGGTCCGCACGGTTCTTCGCGTACCTGAACCTGTTCGTGTTCTTCATGCTGGTGCTCGTCCTCGGCGCCAACTACCTCGTGCTCTATCTCGGATGGGAAGGCGTCGGCCTCTGCTCGTACCTCCTGATCGGGTTCTGGTACGAGAAGACCGAGAACGCGAACGCGGCGAAGAAGGCGTTCGTCACGACGCGGATCGGCGACACCGCGATGATGGTCGGGCTCGCCTTCATCGTGTGGAAGTTCGGCACGCTCGACTTCGAGGCGGTCTTCGGATCGGCGGGCGCGCAGCTGACCGAGGCCGCGGCGACCGGCATCGCGCTCCTGCTCCTCGGCGGCGCGATCGGCAAATCGGCGCAGATCCCGCTCCAGGTCTGGCTCCCCGACGCGATGGCCGGGCCGACGCCGGTCTCGGCGTTGATCCACGCCGCGACGATGGTCACCGCGGGCGTTTACCTGGTCGTACGGAGCGCGCCGCTGTTCGAGCTGTCCGACATCGCACTGCCGATCGTGCTCGTCATCGGCCTCGTGACGATGCTCGTCGCCGGCACCGCGGCTCTCGGCCAGACCGACATCAAGCGCGTGCTCGCGTATTCGACCGTGAGCCAGCTCGGCTACATGTTCCTCGCCGCCGGGATGCGCGCCTACGCCGCCGCGATGTTCATGCTGGTCGCGCACGCGTTCTACAAGGCGCTGATGTTCCTCGGCTCCGGCTCGGTGATCCACGGCATGCACGACGAGCAGGACATGCGCCGCATGGGTGGCCTCCTCCGACGCATGCCGGTCACGGGTTGGACGTTCATCGTCGGGGCGATCGCGCTCGCGGGCGTGCCGCCGCTCGCCGGCTTCTTCGCGAAGGACCAGCTCCTCGAGATCGCGAACCACACCGGCCGTCCCGTCGTGTGGATCCTCGGAACGATCGGCGCGCTGCTGTCGGCGCTCTACATCGGCCGGCTGGTGTTCCTGACGTTCTTCGGCAGCGCACGCACCGAGCAGGCCGAGCACGCGCACGAGTCTCCGTCCGTGATGACGGTTCCGCTCGTGATCCTCGCGATCGGCGCGATCGGCGCCGGGTTCGTCCTGAACAGCACCGCCGAAGGTCGGATCGCCCACTACCTCGAGCCGGTCGTCGGCGAGGTCCCACACGGCGACGGTCTGCCCGTCTGGGTCCTCGGCACGATCGGGTCGACCGTGGCGATCGTCGGTCTCGTCCTCGCCTGGCTCGTCTACGCGAGCGGGAAGGTCGACCGCGCGGCCTTTGAGGAGCGGCTCGAGCCGCTGCCTCGGACCCTTCGGAACGGCTGGTACTGGGACGACGCGTACGCGAAGCTGCTGGTCGTTCCCGGGAAGGCGGCCGCTCGCGTCACGGCCTTCGTGGTGGACGCGAAATGGGTCGACGGGCTCGTGAACGGCGTCGGTCGCGGCGTCGGCGGGCTGGCGCAGGTGGGCCGCCTGCTGCAGACGGGGTTCGTCCGGAGCTACGCGCTCGTGTTCCTCGTCGGCGCCGTCGCGCTCCTCGCCTGGATCGGGGTCCGGCTGTGAACCGCCTGTTGACGCTGACGACGTTCCTGCCGGTCGCCGGCGTCGTCGTGGTCCTCGTGGGCGGGCGGGCCCTCCGCGACGACGTCGCTCGTGCGGTCGCGCTCGTCACGACGATCGCGACGTTCCTCGTGTCGCTGGTGGTGTTCGGCAAGTTCGATCCCGCGGTTCCGGGGTACCAGCTCGTCGAGCAGGCCGAGTGGGTGCCGGCGATAGGGCTCGGCTACATCGTCGGCGTCGACGGCGTGAGCATCTGGCTCGTGTTGCTCACCACGTTCCTGTTCCCGATCGCGGTCCTCGCGTCGTGGCCCGTCGAGAAGGACGTGCGCCTCTACATGATCGCGATGCTCGCGCTCGAGACCGCCGTCGTCGGATCGTTCCTCGCCCTCGACCTGTTGCTGTTCTTCCTGTTCTTCGAGGCGATCCTCGTGCCGATGTACTTCCTGATCGGCGGTTGGGGATCCGCCCGGCGGGTGTACGCCGCGATCAAGTTCTTCCTCTACACGATGGCGGGTTCGGCGTTCCTGTTCCTCGCCACGCTGTTCCTGTGGTCGCGGTCGTCCGGCCTCGACGGCGGGGCGACGTTCGACCTCCGGGCGCTCACCGAGCTCGCCGGCGGCCTGCCCGTGACGACCGCGCGGTGGCTGTTCCTGGCGTTCCTCGTCGCGTTCGCGGTGAAGGTCCCGCTGTTCCCGCTGCACACGTGGCTTCCCGACGCGCACACCGAGGCGCCAACGGCCGGCTCGGTGCTGCTGGCGGGCGTGCTGCTGAAGGTCGGCACGTACGGCATCATCCGGTTCAACCTCACGCTCTTCCCGGAGGCGTCGCGCTACTTCGCCGACCTCGTCTCGATCCTCGCGGTGATCGGGATCCTCTACGGCGCGGTCGCGGCGCTGATCCAGACCGACATCAAGCGGCTCGTCGCCTACTCGTCGGTGTCGCACCTCGGGTTCGTCGTGTTGGGCATCTTCGCGTTCACGGCCCAGGGCGTGACGGGGGGCGTGCTGCAGATGGTGAACCACGGCCTCGCGACGGGAGCGTTGTTCCTGCTCGTCGGCATGATGTACGAGCGCACCCACACGCGCGAGCTCGCGCGGATGGGCGGTCTCGCGAGCGTCATGCCGTGGCTGCTCGGCACGTACCTGTTCGCCGTGTTCGCGTCGGTCGGTCTGCCCGGGCTCAACAGCTTCGTCGGCGAGTTCCTGGTGATCGCCGGGACCTTCGCGGTGAACCAGTGGTACGGGGCGCTCGCGGCGCTGGCGGTGATCCTCGCTGCGATCTACCTGTTGTGGTCGTACCAGCGCGTCGCGTACGGGCCCGTGCGCGACGAGCATCGGGGGCTGGGCGACCTGAACCTGCGCGAATCGGTCGTCCTCGCGCCGGTCCTCGCGCTGCTGCTCGTCTTCGGCGTCTACCCGAAGCTCCTCACCGACGCGATCGAACCGGCGGTGGCCCGGGTGATCGAGCGCGTGCAGCCGGCCGGCCAGACGACCGACGTCGGTGAGGTCGCCGTCCAGCAGGTCGAGATCGGGCTGGTCCCGGACGGAGGGCAGCAGGAGTGATCCGGACGCCGGAGCTCGACCTGTGGCCGTTGCTGCCGGAGCTCTTCCTGGCGGGCTTCGGCATCATCGGCATGCTCTTCGAGGCGTTCTCGAAGCGGTCGCCTCGCCCGGTCCACCTCGCGATCGCGCTCGCGGGGCTGTTGGCGGCCACGGCCGCCACGCTCGCGTTGTGGGAGTACGGCGGCGCGGCCACCGTGCTCGCCGGCACGATCGCGAACGACCGGTTCGCGGTCGTGGCACGGTTGATCCTGCTCGGCGTCGCGTTCCTCGGCCTGCTGCTCGGCACCCACTACTTCGATCGCGATCCCGACGGGTACCGCGGCGAGTTCTACCCGCTCGTGCTGTTCGCGACGAGCGGCATGACGCTGATCACCGTCGCCGCGGACCTGATCGTCGTCTTCCTCGCGCTCGAGATCTTGTCGCTCGCGCTGTACGTGCTCACCGGCATCACCGGTCACCGTCACGCGAACGAGGGAGCCATGAAGTACTTCTTGCTGGGGGCGTTCAGCTCGTCGTTCTTCCTCTACGGGATCGCGATGGCCTACGGCGCGACCGGCACGACGAAGATCGCCGACATCGCCAACGCGCTCGCCGGCACGACCGACGGGCATCCGCTCGCGCTCGTGGCGACCGTGATGCTGCTGATCGGGTTCGGCTTCAAGGTCTCGGCGGCGCCGTTCCACATGTGGACGCCCGACGTCTACCAGGGGGCGCCGACCCCCGTGACGGCGTTCATGTCCGCCGCGACCAAGGTGGCCGCGTTCATGGCGCTGCTGCGCGTGCTGAGCGTTGCGCTGCAGCCGATGGAGTGGGACTGGACCCCGATCGTCGCCGCCCTCGCGGCGGTGTCGGTCATCGTCGGAAGCGTGCTCGCGATCGCCCAGACCGACGTGAAGCGGATGCTCGCCTACTCGAGCGTCGCGCACGCCGGGTTCATCCTGACGGGCATCACGGCGACGGGCGCGGCGGGGATCCGGTCGGCGACGTTCTACCTGATCGCGTACGCGGCCATGACGATCGGCGCCTTCGGCGTGGTGATGATGGTGTCGTTCCGCGGGGAGGAGCGCACGTCGCTCGCCTCCTACCGCGGGCTCCATCGCACCGATCCGGTCGCCGCCGGCCTGATGGCGCTCTTCCTGATCTCGCTCGCGGGACTGCCGCCGACGGGTGGCTTCATCGCGAAGGTCGGCGTCTTCGGCGCCGCGATCGACGGCGGGTACTGGTGGCTGTCGTTGATCGGCGTGCTGGCGAGCGTCGCGGCGGCGTACTTCTACCTGCGGGTGATCGTGCTGATGTACATGCAGGACGACGACGACGTCACCGACGCCGTGGTGACGACCGACGGTTCGCTGCTCCCGAGGATCGCCGTCGTGATCCCCGCGGCGCTCATCCTCCTCCTGGGCGTGTTCCCGGGCGTGATCTCGGACTTCCTCGACGCGGCATCGGTGCTGAGATGGTGAGGCTCCGATGCGAGGCGTGATCCCGGGGCTCGAGGCGCCCGACGCGAACCTCGAGAGCGACATCCGCGCGAGGCTCGACCGCGTGGAGGAGGCGCTCGAGAAAGCCGTCGTCGCGGAATCCGACCTCCTCGCCACCACCGCCCGGTACCTGCTGCAGGCAGGCGGGAAGCGGTTCCGACCGATGCTCGTCCTGCTCTCGGGCCACTTCGGCGATCCGACCGATCCTCGGCTGATCCCGGGCTCGGTGGCGATCGAGCTCGTCCACCTCGCGACGCTGTACCACGACGACGTGATCGACGAGGCCGACTCGCGCCGCGGCACGCCGAGCGTGAACGCGCGCTGGGACAACACGGTCGCGATCCTCACCGGCGACTATCTGTTCGCGCGCGCCTCCGAGATCTCGGCGGACCTCGGTCCCGACGTCTGCCGGCTGCTCGCCCGCACGATCGCCGTGCTGTGCGACGGCCAGATCCGGGAGGTCGACGGGAGCGGCAAGGTCGAGCAGACCGAGGAGGCCTACCTCGAGATCATCCGCCGGAAGACCGGCGTGCTGATCGCGACGTCGTGCCGCCTCGGCGGCATGCTGTCGGATGCGTCCGAGGACGACACCGAGACGCTCGATGCGTTCGGCGAGTCCCTCGGGATGGCCTTCCAGCTGTCCGACGACATCATGGACGTCACCGCGTCGCAGCTCGAGCTGGGCAAGGAGCCCGGCGTCGACATGAAGGAAGGCGTCTACACGCTGCCGGTGCTCCACGCGCTCACCGACGGGGACGACCGCGACGAGCTGGCGCGGATCCTCGCGCACGGCGCTCCCGACGGCGAGCTCCTCGACCGGGCCCTCGAGATCGTCCGCGGCGGCGCCTCCGTCGACCACGCCCGCGCCGCGGTCACCGACGAGGTCCGGCGCGCGGTCGGACTCGCGAGACGGCTGCCCGAGGGACCGGCCTCGCGGTCGCTGGTCCAGCTGGCACGGTTCCTCGCCGTCCGGTGCGGCGCCGACCCGGGGGGATGACGGCGACGCCATGACGACCCGCTTCCGACGCCCGACGGCGGCCCTGGCCTGCGCGAAGTCGCGCGCGAGGGCGCTGCTAGGATACGGACCGCTCTCGAGAATCCGTTCACAAGCGCGACGAGTGAGGACGTGAGCACCTACTACGACCAGTACGGCGTCGTCTTGGCGGTCGCGACCGCCGGTGTGCTGCTGGTCGCCGTCGCCTTCACGGCGGGCCGCCTGATCGCGCCGAACCGTCCGGGCGCGGGCGACAAGCTCCTGACGTACGAATGCGGGATCGACCCCGTCGGCGAAGGGTGGTCGCAGAGCCAGGTGCGCTACTACATCTACGGGTTCCTCTTCGTGATCTTCGACGTCGAGGCGATCTTCCTGTTCCCATGGGCGCGCGTGTTCGAGCGCCTCGGGTACACCGCCGTCGTCGAGATGGCGATCTTCGTGGGCATCCTCGTCGTCGGCCTGCTCTACGCCTGGCGCAAGGGGGTGCTCCGGTGGGCGTGATCACCGAGAACACGCCGCTGGCGAAGATCCAGCCGGTCAAGTTCCTCCTCAACTGGGGGCGCCGCTACTCGCTCTGGGTGTTCAACTTCGGCCTCGCGTGCTGCTCGATCGAGTTCATCGCCGGCTCGACGTCGAAGAACGACTTCATCCGGCTGGGCGTGATCCCCTTCGCGCACGGGCCGCGGCAGGCCGACCTGCTCGTCGTGGCCGGCACGCTCACCGACAAGATGGCGCCCGCGATCAAGCGGCTGTACGACCAGATGCCGGACCCGAAGTACGTGATCTCGTTCGGCTCGTGTTCGAACTGCGGCGGTCCGTACTGGGACAGCTACTCCGTGACGAAGGGCGTTGACCAGATCATCCCCGTCGACGTCTACGTCCCGGGATGCCCGCCGCGCCCGGAGGGGCTCCTGCACGGCATCATCAAGCTGCAGGAGAAGATCCGCGACGAGGACATCCAGGAGAAGTTCCGCAGTGGGACGTCCGCTGTCAGCTGACGCCGTCGCCGAGCGACTCCGAGCTCGGTTCGGCGGCGGCGTCGACGTCGCCGACCAGCACGGGCACAGCGTCGCGACCGTGCCGGCCGATCGCTGGCGCGAGATCGTCCGGTTCCTGCGCGACGAGCCCGAGTTCGCCTGCGACTTCTGCGAGTTCGTGAGCGGCGTCGACTACGGCGCCGAGCGAGGCTTCGAGGTCGTCGGCCACTTCTACTCGACCGAGCACCACCACAACGTCCGGCTGAAGACGGCGCTCCCGCACGACGAGCCCGTGCTCGCGTCGGTCGCCGACATCTACGCCACCTGCGACTGGCACGAGCGCGAGACGCAGGAGATGTTCGGGATCCGCTTCGAGGGCCATCCCCAGCCGGTGAAGCTGTTGCTCGCCGAGCCGTTCGAGGGGTTCCCCCTCCGCAAGGACTTCCCGCTGATGAGCCGCGAGGTCAAGCCGTGGCCCGGCGCCGTCGAAGGCGAGGAGGACGAGGACGAGTGAGCGAGCTCGTCGGGGTCCTCCAGTCGACGCTCCAGCCGATGCTCGGGCAGGCCGGGTCGTCGATCGTCGATCAGTGGACGTCGAACTTCTGGCTGGCCGCGGTCGTGAAGGCCGCCGCGGTGCTCGCGTTCTTCCTCGTCGTGCCGCTCGCGGTCGGCTACATGGAGCACAAGGTGCTCGCGCACATGCAGGCGCGGCTGGGGCCGATGGAGGCCGGCGGCTTCCACGGATGGGCCCAGCTGGTCGCCGACGGGGTGAAGTTCATCCAGAAGGAGGACATCGTGCCGGCCGCCGCCGACCGGACGGTGTTCTCGCTCGCGCCCGGCGTGTCGCTCGTCCCGTACCTCGTCGTGCTCGCGGTGCTCCCGTTGGGAAGCGAGGTGTTCGCGCTGAACCTCGACGTCGGGATCTTCTTCGTGATGGCGGTCGCCGGCATCGGCGTGCTCGGAACGCTGATGGCCGGATGGGCCTCGGCGAACAAGTTCTCGCTGATGGGCGCGCTCCGCGCCGCCGCCCAGCTGATCGCGTACGAGCTTCCGCTCGTCCTCGGCGCCGCCGGCGTCGTGATGCTCGCCGGGTCGCTCTCGCTGATCGACATCGTCGAGGCGCAGCGCGACGTGTGGTACGTGATCCCGCTGTTCCCGCTGTTCCTCGTGTTCATGATCTCGTCGCTCGCCGAGCTGACCCGCCCGCCGTTCGACATGCCGGTCGCCGATTCCGAGATCATCTTCGGCGCGCTGACGGAGTACTCGGGATTGAAGTTCGCCTTCTTCCTGCTGGCCGAGTACGCGGGCATCGTGGTGCTCTCCGGCATCGCGGCGGTGCTGTTCCTCGGGGGGTACCTTCCGCTCCCGGGCATCCCGATCCCGGGTCCGCTGATGATGATGGGCAAGATCTTCGCGCTGTCGTTCGTCGTCGTGTGGTTGCGCGCGACGTACCCGCGGCTGCGTGAGGACCAGCTGCAACGCTTCGCCTGGGTCGGCCTCGTGCCGCTCTCGCTCGTGTGGATCCTCGGAACCGCGTTCGTGAAGGTGGCGGTGGACTGATGGCGACGGTCGAGAAGCCCGCGGAGCAGAAGCGGCAGGGGATCGGGCAGGGGCTGCTCCAGGGCCTCGGCGTGACCCTGAAGACGATGCTCCGCCCGGCGATCACCCAGCAGTACCCGCACGTGAAGCCGGATCTGCCCGCGCGGACGCGTGGCGTCATCGCGCTGAAGGAGAGCAACTGCACGGTCTGCTACAAGTGCTCGCGCGAGTGCCCCGACTGGTGCATCTACATCGACGCGCACAAGGAGTCGCACGAGCCGGCGGGCGGCGGCCGAGCGCGATCCGTGAAGGTCCTCGACCGGTTCGCGATCGACTACGCCCTGTGCATGTACTGCGGGATCTGCGTCGAGGCGTGCCCGTTCGACGCGCTGTTCTGGAGCCCGGAGTTCGAGTACGCGGAATACGACATCGGATCGATGACGCACGAGAAGGACCGTCTCGAGGAGTGGACGTACACGGTCCTGCCGCCGCCCGAGCTCGAAGAGGGAGCGGAGCCCCCTGCCGACGTGGCCGCGGAGGCCACGCCGTGAACGACATCACGGCGCAGGAGTACGCGTTCATCGTCACCGCCGTGATCGGATCGATCTCGGCGGTCGCCGTCGTCACCGCTCGGAACGTCGTCCACGCCGCGCTGTACCTCGTCGTGACGCTCGCGAGCGTCGGCGTGACGTTCCTGCTGCTCGGCGCCGAGTTCCTCGGCTGGGTCCAGATCCTGATCTACGTGGGCGCGATCGTGATCCTGTTCCTGTTCGGCCTGATGCTCACGAAGGCGCCGATCGGGCGCGACACGTTGGACAACCAGCAGAAGTGGCTGGGAGCGCTCGTTGGGCTCGGCGTCTTCGCCGGGCTCGTCTTCTTGATCCAGGACGCGTTCCCCGTCCAGGACGCCGTCGCCGACGCCGGGATGCAGACGACGACCGAGATGGTCGGCGAGGCGATCTTCTCGCGCTACGTGCTGCCGTTCGAGGCCGTCTCGTTCCTGTTGCTGGCCGCCCTGATCGGCGCGATCGTGCTGTCGCGCAAGGACGAAGGGAACTGACGTGATCCGATTGCCGCTGGTGCTCGTGTTCTCGGCGCTGCTGTTCAGCGCCGGCGTCTACGGCGTGCTCGCCCGTCGGAACGCCGTCATGGTGCTGATGGCGATCGAGCTGATGCTGAACGCCGTGAACGTGAACCTGATCGCGTTCGCCGCCCAGCTGAAGGACGTCGGCGGCCAGGTGTTCGCGCTGTTCGTGATCGCGGTGGCGGCGGCCGAGGTCGGCATCGGCCTCGCGATCGTGATCCTGCTGTTCCGCAACCGGGAGTCGATCAACGTCGACGAGGTGAGCCTCCTCAAGTGGTAGGGGTGCTCGCCGCCGAGACCGCCGAAGGCGCGGAACACGCCGCCGCGGCCGCGAACTGGTTCGTCCAGAACGCCTGGCTGATCCCGCTGCTGCCGTTCATCTCCGGCGTCCTGACGCTCGCCTTCGGCAGGCGCACACCCGGCAAGGGACCGGTGTACGGCATCCTCGCGGTGTTCGCCGCGCTCGTGCTGTCGCTCGGCGTCCTCTGGAGCTTCGTGCAGGGCGGCGGCCCCTACGAGCGCACCGCCGACTGGTTCACCGTCGGGCCCCTGCACCTCGAAGCCGGCATCCTCGTCGACGGCCTCACCGCCGTGATGGTCGTCGTCGTCACGTTCGTGTCGCTGATGGTGCACGTCTACTCGATCGGCTACATGCACGGCGACGTGCGGTACACCTGGTTCTACGTCGTGCTCTCGCTCTTCACCGGCGCGATGCTGCTCGTGGTCGTGTCGAACAACGTGATCCAGCTGCTCGTCGGCTGGGAGATCATGGGCGTCTGCTCGTACCTGCTGATCGGGCACTGGTTCGAGGAGCGCACGAACTCGAACGCCGCCATCAAGGCGTTCATCACGACCCGGATCGGCGACGTGCCGATGATGTTCGGGTTCTTCGCGCTGATCGCCGCGACGGGGTTCACGACCACGAACATCGGCGAGACGACCGAGGCGATCGCGCACGGCGAGGTGTCGACGCTGTTCGTGACCGCGGCGGCGCTGCTGCTCTTCGGCGGCACGATCGGGAAGTCGGCGCAGTTCCCGCTCCACGTCTGGCTCCCCGACGCGATGGCGGGGCCCACGCCGGTCTCGGCCTTGATCCACGCCGCGACGATGGTCGCCGCCGGCGTCTATCTCGTCGGGCGGCTGTTCGAGGTGTTCGTCGTCGCGGGCGAGGACGTGCTGTTCGTCGTATCGGTGGTCGCGGCGATAACGATGCTCGGCGCGGCGATCCTCGCGATCGCGCAGGACGACATCAAGCGCGTGCTCGCGTACTCGACGCTGTCGCAGCTCGCGTACATGGTCGCCGGGCTGTCGCTCGGCGAAGAAGGCTTCACCGCGGGCTTCTTCCACCTGTTCACCCACGCGTTCTTCAAGGCGCTGCTGTTCCTGGGCGCGGGCGCCGTGATCCACGCGGTGCATTCGAACGACATGAGCGACATGGGCGGACTGCGGAAGTCGATGCCGGTCACGTTCTGGACGATGCTGATCGGCTCGCTCGCGCTCGCGGGCATCGTGCCGTTCGCCGGCTTCTGGTCGAAGGACGAGCTGCTCGTCGTCGCGAACGACACCGGAACGACCTGGCTGTTCGTGATGTTCCTCGGAACGGCCTTCGTGACGGCGTTCTACACGGCTCGGATGGTGTTGCTCACGTTCTTCGGGGAGTTCCGCGGGCACGGGCATCCGCACGAAGCCCCTGCGTCGATGACCGGCCCCCTCGTGTTGCTCGCGGCCGCGACGGTCGGCGTCGGGGTCCTCGGCGCGCCGCAGCTCGGCGCGGTCTTCTCGGAGTGGGTCTACTTCGGTCATCCGCACGAGGCCCACTTCGTCATGTGGATCGCCGCGATCAGCACCCTCGGCGCGGTCCTCGGCATCGCGGGCGGCTGGGCCCTCTACCGCCAGCGGAAGGACCCCGATCCGATGCAGCAGGCGCTCGGTCCCGTCTGGACGGTCCTCGTCCACCGCTACTACATCGATGACTTCTACATGGCGGCGATCGTCCGGCCGATCCGCGACCGCGTCTCCGCCGGGATCGACTGGATCAACCAGAACGTGATCGACGGTGTCGTGAACGGCGCCGCCCTGCTCACACGAGCGTTGTCGCGCGTCGTCGCCTGGGTGGACCGCAACGTCATCGACGGCGCCGCGAACGCCGCCGGTGGCGTCACCGGAACCACCGGCGGCCTGTTGAAGTACCTGCAGTCCGGGAACGTGCAGTGGTACGCCGTCGTGCTGTTCGTGGGCGTGATCGCCCTGACGATCGTCTTCACCAGGGTTGCCTGAAGCCAGGGTTCGTAAGGAGAGATCAGAGCGATGACGTGGGAGAACTCCGCGATCACGATCACGACGTTCCTGCCGTTGGTGGGCGCGCTCGTGATCATGTTCGTACCGAAGGATCGTGACCGGCTCATCCGCGGCCTCGCGATCGCGGTGACCGGCGTCGCGCTGGTCTTCGCGATCGCGATCGCGGTCGGCTTCGACTACGGCACCGACGGGCTCCAGTACGAGTTGAACGCTGCCTGGATCGACGCGATCAACGTGCGGTACCACGTCGGCATCGACGGCATCTCGATGCCGCTGTACGTGCTGACGTTCCTGCTCGCGTTCCTGTGCGCGATCTACACGTGGCGGTTCCTGCCCGAGCCCGGCCGGCCGAAGGTCTTCGTCAGCCTGATGCTGCTGCTGATCACGGGCATGGCGGGCACGTTCATCTCGTTCGACCTGATCCTGTTCTTCGTGTTCTGGGAGCTCGTCCTGGTTCCGATGTACTTCCTGATCGGGATCTGGGGCTCGGCGAACCGCGAGTACGCGGCGATCAAGTTCTTCCTCTTCACGCTGTTCGGCTCGATCTTCATGCTGCTCGGGTTCCTCGGCATGTACTTCCGCTCCGACGTCGGGGGTCAGCACACCTTCGACATGCTCGAGCTCCAGCGGTTCGCGCAGGGCGGCGGGTTCACCGAAGGCTTCCAGCTCGTGGTGTTCGGCGCGATCGCGCTCGGCCTGGCCGTCAAGGTGCCGATGTGGCCGGTGCACACGTGGCTCCCCGACGCGCACACCGAGGCGCCGACGATCGGCTCGGTCCTGCTGGCGGGCATCATGCTGAAGATGGGCACGTACGGGTTCATCCGGATCGCGATCCCGCTGCTGCCCGAGGGCGCGCGCGCCTACGCGCCCTGGATCGGCTTGCTCGCGGCGATCGGCATCGTCTACGCGGCGCTCGCGTGCCTCGCCCAACGCGACCTGAAGCGGCTGATCGCGTTCTCGTCCGTCGGCCACATGGGCTTCGTGATGCTGGGCATCGCGACGATGACCGAGATCGGGTTCCAGGCCGCGATCTTCGGGATGGTCGCGCACGGCGTCATCACCGGCATGCTCTTTTTCAACGTCGGCTCGATCTACGACCGGTACCACACGCGCGAGATCGCGGCGATCGGCGGCGGGATGTCGCAGAAGATGCCGAAGCTCGCGAGCACCTTCGCGTACGTCTCGATCGCGTCGCTCGGCCTGCCCGGCCTCGCCGGGTTCTGGGGCGAGGTGATGGCGCTGCTGTCGTCGTTCAACCCGAACGCGGCGCTCGGGCTCGACGAGGGACTGTTCCGCGTGTTCATGGTGCTCGGCGGGATCGGCACGATCCTCACCGCCGGCTACTTCCTCTGGATGCTCCAGCGCGTGAACATGGGCACGCTGCCGGACCGGTGGAAGGACGCGCCGCTGGCCGACACGCTCGCGATCGAGTGGCTGTCGTGGGTCCCGCTGCTGCTGCTGATCGTCGTCCTCGGCCTCTACCCGCGGCTCGTGTTCGGGATGACCGACGAAGCGGTCGCCGGCATCGTCGAGAACCTCACGCGGTTCTTCGGGGGATAGGGGAGCGGTGCCGCAGTCGATCGACTATCACGCGATCCTCCCGGAGCTGATCCTCGCCGGGACGATCCTGCTCGTCCTGATCGCCGACGCGTTCCTGCCCGCGAGACGCCGTTGGTTCGCGATGCCGCTGTCGCTCGTCGGGGTGATCGCGACGCTCGTGGCGACGCTCACGTTGCTCGGCGACGACCGCAGCACGTTCGACGGCCATTTCGTCGTCGACAACTTCGCGCTGACGTTCAAGCTGTTCTTCCTCGCGGCCGCGGTCATCGTCCTCGCGCTGTCGCTCCGGTACATCCGCGAGGGCGGGTTCTACCAAGGCGAGTTCTACTTCCTGTTGCTCGTGTCCTTCCTCGGCTGCATGCTGATGCCGAGCTCGCGCGACCTGCTGATGCTGTTCATCGCCCTCGAGCTCGTGTCGGGCCCCGGCTTCCTGATGGCGGCGTTCCGCAAGGCCGACGTCCGATCGAACGAGGCGGGCCTCAAGTTCTTCCTGATCGGCGTGCTGTCGGCGGCGGTGATGCTGTTCGGGATGAGCCTGATCTACGGCGTCACCGGCGGTGAGACGGGGCTGAACGAGATCGCCGCGGCGCTCGCCGGCCTCGAAGGAGGGGAGCTCTCGCTCGCGTACGCGTCGATCCTGTTCGTCGTGGTCGGGTTCGCCTTCAAGGTGTCGGCGTTCCCCTTCCAGTTCTGGGCTCCCGATACCTACGAGGGCGCGCCGGTGCCGGTCGCGGCCTTCCTCGCGGTCGCCTCGAAGGCCGCCGGCTTCGCCGGCCTGCTGCAGCTCATGTTCGTCGCCTTCATCGGGCAGCACGAGTTCTGGGTGCCGATCTTCGTGTTCCTGTCCGTGGGAACGATGACGCTCGGGAACCTCGTCGCCCTGCAGCAGACCCAGGTCGTGCGGCTCCTCGCGTACTCGGGCATCGCGCAGGCCGGCTACATCCTGCTGCCGTTCGCGCTCGTGACCGATGACGCCGCGTCGAACGCGATCGCGTTCTCGGCGGCGATCGCCTACATCCTGATCTACGGGATCATGAACCTCGGCGCGTTCGCGGTCGTCACGGCCGTCTCCCGCCGCCATCCGCGCGCCAACATCTTGGACTTCGCGGGCCTGTGGCGGACGGCGCCGGTGCTTGCCGTCGGGATGACGATGTTCATGGTCTCGCTGGCGGGCGTGCCGCCCACCGGCGGGTTCTGGGCGAAGATCCTGATCTTCCGTGCGGCGATCGAGCGCGGCGGCGACCTCGGGATCTGGCTCGCGGTCGCGATGCTCGTGAACTCGGTCGTGAGCATCTACTACTACTTCCTCGTTCCCCGGCAGATGCTGTTCAAGGATCCCGAGCGCGACGAGCGGCTGCGCGTGCCGGTCCTCGTCACGGCGGTCGTCGGGCTCGCGATGGTGGCGCTGCTCGCGATCTTCGTGCTCCCAGGGCCCTTCGCCGACGTCGCCGACCTCTCGGTCTTCCGGTCGCTCGCCGTGGGCGGCTGAGGAACGCCGAGCACGCGGCCCCCCCGCACTCCGGAAGCCGGACCTGACGGGTCGTTTCCGAACCGCGCACGCCACGCCATCGAACGCCGTGTGAGAGCATCGCTCTCGGTGGCGCCAGCGACCCCGCTGGGCCGCATCGGAAGGAGTGAACGAACGTGACGCCGGGCATCAATCGGGCGAAGACCTGGGTGCTGATCGCGGCGCTGATGGGCCTGTTCCTGCTCGTCGGCCGCTGGCTCGGAGGCGGGGCCGGCATGACGATCGCGCTCGTCCTCGGCCTCGGGTTCAACTTCGCGATGTACTGGTTCTCGGGCTCGATCGCCGTTCGCACGACGCGATCGAAGCTGGTCAGCGAGTCGGAGTATCCGCAGCTCTACCGGATCGTGCGGGAGCTGGCCCAGCGCGACGGGATGCCGATGCCCGAGATCTACGTGTCGGACATGATGCAGCCGAACGCCTTCGCCACGGGCCGCAACCCGCAGAACGCGAAGGTCGCGGTGACGAAGGGCATCCTGCAGATCCTCGACGAGCGCGAGCTGCGAGGGGTGCTCGCGCACGAGCTGTCGCACGTCGCGAACCGCGACATCCTGATCGGCACGATCGCCGCCGGCATCGGGACCTCGATCAGCTACATCGCGCAGTTCGCGTTCTTCTTCGGCGGCGGCGACGACGAGGGCGGGAACCCGATCTTCCTGCTGCTCGCGTGGCTGATCGCGCCCCTCGCGGCCGGCATCATCCAGATGGCGGTCTCGCGCTCCCGGGAGTACCAGGCCGACGAGTCGGGCGCGATGCTGTCGCAGGACCCGACGGCGCTCGCGAACGCGCTCGTGAAGCTCGAGCAGACCGCGAAGCAGGTTCCGCCGCCGCGGTCGGTGTCGCCGGCCGAGGCGCACCTGTTCATCGTGAACCCGCTGGCGGGTCTGCGAGGGCGCGGGATCGCGAGCCTGTTCTCGACGCACCCGCCGACGGAAGAGCGGGTGTCCCGGTTGCAGGCGATCGGCCAGCGGATGGGCACAGCCGGCCCGTTCGGTCGCTGACGACCAGCTGCCTCGCCGGACCGGGCGCGCGAGTCCGGTCCGCGCCGAGGTCTCGGCTTGCGCCCTCGACCTCGACGAAGGAGGATGAGGCGGGCGCGTTCGACACCGCCGTTCCCGAGCGAGGGAGGCATCAGTGGCCAGGTTCCTGTACAAGGTCAGCTACACGAAGGACGGCATGCAGGGAGTCATCAAGGAAGGGGCCGTCAACCGGCGGGCCACCATCGAGAAGCTGGCGTCTGAGATGGGCGGCTCGATCGAGTCGTTCGACTACGCGTTCGGTGACACCGACATCTTCGTGATCACCGAGATGCCCGATCACATCACCGCCGCCGCCGTCGCGACGGCGGTCGCCGCTTCGGGCGCCGCGACGATCGAGACCGTCGTGCTGCTCTCGCCCGAGGACGTCGACCAGGCGATCGCGAAGAACGCCCCCTACCGGGCGCCCGGCGCCTGATCGACCCGGCGCCTGATCGACCGAGGGCGTCGTCAGACCATCGTTCCGAGGACGGCTCGGACGTGGTCGATCGTCGTCCGCGGATTCACGAAGCACAGACGGGCGACCTTCTCGCCGTACCAGGTCGTCGGCTGGACGAACGCCACCTGCGCGTCGAGCAGCCGGCGCCACCATGATTCGTAGTCGGCGTCGCCCCAGCCGCTCCGTCGGAACAGGACCACCGAGAGGTCCGGCTCCATGAGCAGCTCGAGCTGCGGATGCCGGCGCACCTCCTCGGCCGCCTGCCGAGTCAGCGTCAGCACCTGCTCGACCGCGTCGCGGTACGCGTCGGTCCCGTAGGTCGCGAGCGAGAACCAGAAGGGAAGCCCGCGCATCCGCCGCGACAGGTGGTACGCGAGGTCCCACGGGCCGATCTCTTCCTCCTCGAGCTGCGAGGCGCTGTCGAGGTAGCTCGCCTCCTGCTTGAACGTGCCCGCGATGGCCGCGACGTCGCGGTACACGAGGGCGCAGCAGTCGTAAGGCGCGAAGAGCCACTTGTGCGGGTCGACGATGAACGAGTCGGCGCGCTCGATCCCGTCGAACCGCGTACGGACCGACGGCGCGCAGAGCCCGGCGCCGCCGTACGCGCCGTCGACGTGGAACCAGATCCCCGTCTCGTCGCAGACCTCCGCGACGCCGGCGAGGTCGTCGATCACGCCGGCGTTCGTGGTTCCGGCGGTCGTGGCGACGGCGACGACCCGCGCCGCCTCGTCGCCGAGCGCCCCGATGCCGTCGCGGAGCGCTTT
>DATHTO010000009.1:0-5656 GCA_035463115.1 Actinomycetota bacterium
GATGGCAGACCTCGAGTCGATCCAGAACCGCGAATCCGCCTACACCGGCATCGCGACGGGGTTCCACGACCTCGACAACCTGACGTCGGGGCTCCAGCCCGGGAACCTCGTCGTGATCGCCGCCCGCCCGGGCGTCGGCAAGTCTTCCCTCGCGATCAACATCGCGCGGAACATCGCCGTCGGCGCCCACCCGGTCGCGGTGTTCTCCCTCGAGATGTCGCGCTTCGAGATCGGCATGCGGTTGCTCTGCGCTGAGGCGAAGGTCCCGTGGGATCGCATCCGGAACAAGCGCGTCGGGCCGAGCGACTGGACCGGCGTGGTGCAGGCCGCCGAGATCCTCCATGACGCGCCGCTGCACATCGTCGACGCCGGCAACGTGAACATCGTCGACATCCGCGCGAAGGCGCGACGGATGCGCTCGGGCCGGCAAGGCCTCGACATGATCATCGTCGACTACCTGCAGCTCATGACGAGCCCGTCGGCGCGTCGGCCCGACAACCGACAGCAAGAGGTGGCCGAGATCAGCCGTCAGCTGAAGCTGCTCGCGAAGGAGCTCCAGATCCCGGTCGTCGCGTTGTCGCAGCTGAACCGCAACCCGGAGGCGCGCGCCGACAAGCGGCCGCAGCTGTCGGATCTCCGCGAGTCCGGTGCGATCGAGCAGGACTCCGACGTCGTGATGTTCATCCACCGGGACGACATCGATCCGGAGAAGAAGCGCGACGCCGAGCTGATCGTCGCGAAGCACCGGAACGGTCCCACTGGCTCGATCCACCTCAACTTCGAGCCCTCGCTCACGCAGTTCCGCAACGCGGCGCGTAGCGTCGAGGTGTGACCCGAGCGCCGAGATCGCCGGCCGGCGCGCCGGCCGAGGCTCCGAACGCCGATCGCCGTCGCGTGCGCACGATCCTCAAGCGGCTCGAGGCGAGGTTCGGCGAGCTGGCGCCGCCTCGGTCCGTCGATGCGCTCGACGAGCTGATCCTCACGGTCCTGAGCCAGCACACGAGCGATCTGAACGCCGAGCGCGCGTTCCGGTCGCTCCGCGCGGCGTTCCCGACGTGGACAGACGTGGTGGCCGCCCCCGTGCCGCTCCTGACCGACACGATCCGGGCAGGCGGGCTCGCGAACACGAAGGCGCCGAGGATCCAGGCGATCCTGCGCGCGGTCCACGATCGTGAAGGCGCCTACGACCTGTCGTCGCTCAGGGCGATGTCCGACGGGCAGGCCCGGGCCTACCTGACGTCGTTGCCCGGCGTCGGCCCGAAGACCGCCGCGGTCGTGCTGTCCTTCGCGCTCGGGCGCGACGCGATCCCGGTCGACACCCACGTCCATCGGACGTCACGGAGGCTCGGGCTCGTCCCGACGAAGACGAGCGCCGAGGCCGCCGATCGCCTGCTGCACGCACTCGTGCCCGATGGTTCGCGCACGTCCTTGCACGTTGCGTTGATCCGCCTCGGACGTGAGATCTGCAAGGCGCCGACGCCGCGCTGTCACGTGTGTCCGCTCCGTGACCTCTGCCCGACAGCCCCGCACTACCTCGGGGCGGCGGAACGACGAGGGCGCCGCGTTGCGCGGCGCCGTGAGAGCGGGTGAGGGGAATCGAACCCCCGTTTCAAGCTTGGGAAGCTTGCGTTCTGCCATTGAACCACACCCGCGTGGTCCGTCCGCCGGAACGGACGGAGCGACAGTCTAGCGAGCTCCCGACACGGCCGTTTGCCCGCGGAACGACCTGCTAGCGTGCCTGCCTCATGAGCGAGCCCGACCCCGAATTCTGGCCGCGCATCCTCTCGACGCTCGCAGCGCGCCGGTCCCTCCCGAGCGACGACGCTGCCGCCGCGATGCACGTGATCATGGCCGGCGACGCGACCGCCGGCCAGATCGGGGCGTTCCTGCTGGCGCTCCGCACGAAGGGCGAGACCGCCGACGAGATCGACGGGCTCGCACGCACGATGCTCGACTTCGCGAACGCGGTGGCCCCGTCGGGTCCCGTGATCGACACGTGCGGGACCGGTGGCGATCGCAGCCACACGTTCAACATCTCGACGGTCGCCGCGATCGTCGTCGCGGGTGCCGGCGTTCCGGTCGCGAAGCACGGGAACCGCGCCGCGTCGAGCCACTGCGGCTCTGCCGACCTGCTCGAGGCGCTCGGCGTGAACATCGATCTCGACGCCGCGGGCGTCGAGCGGTGCCTCGACGAGGCGGGCATCGCGTTCATGTTCGCGCCCCGGTTCCATCCCGCGATGCGACACGCGGGACCGGTCCGAGGGGAGCTCCGCGTTCCGACGGTGTTCAACTTCCTGGGGCCGCTCACGAATCCGGCTCGCCCGTACGCTCAGGTCGTCGGTGTCTCCGACGAGCGCATGCTGCCGTTGATGGCGGAGGTGCTCGCGCGTCGAGGCGTGCGGGCCAAGCTCTTCCGCGGCGAAGACGGGCTCGACGAGCTGACGACGACGGGGATCTCCACGATCTACGACGTGAAGGACGGCGGCGTCCGCGAGACCCACCTCGATCCCGACGACGTCGGACTGCGACGCTCGAAGCTCGCCGAGCTTTCGGGCGGCGACCCGCAGGAGTCAGCCGACGTGGTGCGTCGGATCCTCGACGGAGAGCCCGGTCCGCGGCGCGACGTCGTGGTGCTCAACGCCGGTGCCGCGCTCCACGTCGCGGGGTTCGCCGGCTCGCTCCAGGAAGGTATGGTCACCGCCGCCCGGTCGATCGACGACGGGGACGCCGCGCGCACGCTCGCGACCTGGGCCGACGTGTCGCGCGCGGCGACCGGCGCCACGGCGAACGGCTAGCACCGGGCGCCGCGCGAGCCGGTGGCGCGTGCGCCGGACGGTGGCGGTCAGTCGCCGTTGCCCACGAGGGCGCCGGGCACCGGCCCCACGCCCATCTGCACCGCCACCATCGCGGCCTGCGTCCGGTTCGTGACCCCGAGCTTGCGGAAGATCGCCGCCAGGTGCGCCTTCACCGTCTTCTCGGAGAGGAACAGCCGCTGAGCGATGTCGCGGTTCGACCGCCCCTCGGCGAGGAGGGCGAGGATGTCGTGCTCGCGTTCGGTGAGGCTGTACTCGTTCCGCCGGCCGTTCGAGGCCGACCCGTCGGCCTGCTGATCGTCGAACAGGTTCTGGATCACCCGCGGCGACAGGACGTTCCCGCTGCCGGACAGCGCGACGTTGATGGCCTGCGAGAGGTCCTCCGGCGTCGCGTCCTTCAGCAGGTAGCCGGCTGCGCCGTCGGCGAGCGCCCGCTTCACGTACGGGGCGTTCTCGTAGGTCGAGAGCATGATCACCGGCATGTCGGGCCAGTCCGCCTTGATCGCCCGCAACAGCTCGAGTCCGTCGAGGTCCGGCATCCGCACGTCGACGAGGGCCAGATCGGGCCCGGCACCCTTCTTCAAGGCATCGAGCGCCGCCGCGGCGGATTCGGCTTCCACGACCTCGGCGTCAGGGAACCCTTCCTTCACCACGTAGTTCATGCCGCGGCGCACGAGCGCGTGGTCGTCCACGATCAAGATCTTCATCCTTCTTCACCTCGCCCTCCGACGGGGAGCACGGCGAGCACCGTGGTGCCGTGTCCAGGGGTCGACTCGACTACGAGGGACCCACCGACCGACTCGGCACGGGTCCGCATGATCCTGAGACCGAAATGTGGATCGTCGTCGCGGACGGCGGTGAGCCCGCGCCCGTGGTCTTCGATCTCGATCCGGAACTCGCCCTCCCCGGCACGCACGCGGACGACGGCATCGGCCGTGCCCGAGTGCTTGGCGGCGTTGGCGAGCGCTTCGGCGACGATCGCGTGCGCGGTATCGAGGACCGGTGGCGGCGTGACGTCGAGGTCACCCTCGACGTCGATGCGCGTCGGCAGGTGCCAGCGCTCCGACAGGTCTTGCACGAACCCGGCGAAGACCGGCGCGGCACGCGGGCCCTCGGTCGTCATCTCGAAGAGCAGTTGGCGGATGCGATGGAGGTCCTCGCGGATCTCCCCTTCGATCTCGGCGAGGCTCGCGATCGCACCCTGCGGATCGGTCTCGATCCGACGACGGAGCGTCTGGATCTCGAGCACGGCCGACGTCACCGCCTGGGTCAGTCCGTCGTGGATCTGCATCGCCCAGCGGGTGCGCTCCTCCAGCAGTCGGCGCTCCACCGCCGAGGCAACCGCCGGATGCACGCCGTGAGGCGTCGGCGCAGATGTGCTGGACAGAACCACTCCTCGCTCACGTCCTTCCCGTGCGGGCCTCGCGGGCCGGTCGTCCGTCGTTGGGTCTAGTTCCTTGTCGGTCGGAAGTCGGTCGACCTTGACCCGTTCGGTCCGGGGCGTTCGGCCGCGAGGGTCCCGGCTCGTTCGCGCCGCCGGGGAACGTACGAGGGCCCGGCCGTCGGACCGGGCCCTCGAGACCGCGCCCTCGGGGGGAGCGGACGGCTCCATCCTGCGCGAGCGCGACCGTCTGCGGCATCGGTCGAAGGTCGGGGGATCGATGGGCGAGGGCCGGGCGGTCGCCCGAGGTTGCGAAGAGCAGGCCCCGGGAATATGTCAACGGCACACTCAAGTTCTATGCTACGGACAGACGAAGACGAGACGGAACGACTCGCGCGCCGGCCGCACAGCGGCGACCATGCGCCGAGCGCGGAACCCAACCGTTCGAGGAGGAAGCGACGACATGGCACGAGCTGTAGGCATCGACCTCGGTACCACGAACTCGGTGGTCGCCGTCCTGGAGGCGGGCGAGCCGGCCGTGGTGCCCAACGCCGAGGGATCCCGGACCACCCCGTCGGTGGTCGGGTTCTCGAAGAACGGCGAGATCTTGGTCGGCGAGGTCGCGAAGCGACAGGCCATCACCAACCCGGACCGAACGGTCCGGTCGGTCAAGCGGCACATGGGCGACAAAGCGTGGTCGCTCGACGTCGACGGCAAGGGCTGGACGCCCCAGGAGATCTCCGCCCAGATCCTGATGAAGCTGAAGCGCGACGCCGAGGCGTACGTCGGTGACTCGGTGACGCAGGCCGTCATCACGGTTCCGGCGTACTTCGACGACGCGCAGCGCCAGGCCACGAAGGAGGCCGGACAGATCGCGGGGCTCGAGGTGCTCCGCATCATCAACGAGCCGACGGCGGCAGCGCTCGCGTACGGCCTCGACAAGGGCGATACCGACCAGACCGTCCTCGTGTTCGACCTCGGCGGAGGCACGTTCGACGTCTCGCTGCTCGAGATCGGCGAGGGCGTCTTCGAGGTCAAGGCGACCCACGGCGACACCCAGCTCGGAGGCGACGACTGGGACCAGCGGATCGTCGATCTGCTCGTGAAGTCCTTCAAGGACGGTCACGGCGTCGACCTGGCGAAGGACCGGATGGCCCTGCAGCGTCTGCAGGAGGCGGCCGAGAAGGCGAAGATCGAGCTGTCGCAGGTCGCCGAGACGACGATCAACCTGCCGTTCATCACGGCGACGAACGAGGGGCCGCTCCATCTGGAGCAGAAGCTCACCCGCGCGGAGTTCGAGCGCATGACCGAGGACCTCGTGGAGCGCTGCCGTGTCCCGTTCGAGCAGGCGATCGACGACTGGGGCAAGGACGCCAGCGAGATCGACCACATCATCCTGGTCGGCGGCTCGACGCGCATGCCGATGATCCAGGAGCTCGTGAAGAAGCTCACGGGCGGCAAG
>DATHTO010000010.1:0-7855 GCA_035463115.1 Actinomycetota bacterium
CGTCGCCGCAGGCGACGCGACGCTGGTCGGCGTGCTGGGCGCGCTCGGCGTCGACGCGTCGACGCCGAGCCTGGTCGCGCGCGAGCTCCGGCGCCCGCCGGCTCGGATGCTGGAGCCGGTCCTCGTGGCGTGGGACGGCCGGCTGCCCGACGCGGCGCTCACCGTCCGTGGCTCCGCCGGCCGGCGCGCGACCGTGCGGATCGTGCCGACGGACGCCGACGGCGATGGCGTCGAGCGCCGCGTCGGGATCGACGGGTCGACGCTCGGCCTCGCCGCGGCGTTCCCCGAGCCGCTCGCGCAGGGGTACCACCGGCTCGAGCTGCGCGCCGGTCGCCGCGAGGGGTCGGCGACGGTGATCGCCGCGCCGAGGGTCGCCCCGGGTATCGGCGAGCCGACCTGGGGCGTGTTCGCGCCGCTCCACGCGATCCGCGGCCCCGACGACTGGGGCGTCGGCTCCTTCACCGACCTCGAGCGTATGCAGACGTGGCTCCGGGCGCGAGGCGGCGACGTGCTCGCGACGCTCCCGATGCTCGCCGCGTTCCTGGACGAACCGTTCGAACCGAGCCCGTACTCGCCGGCGAGCCGCCTGTTCTGGAACGAGCTGCACGTCGACGTCACGAACGCTCCGGGGATCGGGGACTCGCCCGAGGCACGCCGCGTCCTCGACGACGTCGGGTTCCGACGGGAGCTCGACGAGCTCCGGAAGGGCGCGCTCGTCGACCACCGCCGCGCCATGGCGGCGAAGCGTCGCGTCCTCGCGCCGCTCGCCGAGTCGGTCCTTCGCGCGAGGCCGCCGGCGTCGTTCCGGCGCTGGCTCGACCAGCGCGACGGCGCCGTCGACTTCGCGAGGTTCCGCGCCGAGGTCGACCTCACCCGCACCTGGTGGGGCGACTGGGACGCACCGGCCCGCGACGGCCACCTGCCCGGCGACCCGATGGACGACGAGCTCGGCCGCTACCACCTGTACGTGCAGTGGGCGGCCGACCTGCAGATCGACCGCATCGCGACGGGCGCCGGCGGCGGCGGCCTGTACCTCGATCTCCCGCTGGGGGTGAACGGAGCGAGCTACGACGTGTGGCGCCACCGCGCGGTGTTCGCGACCGGCGCGTCCGCCGGAGCCCCACCCGACATGTTCTTCACCGGCGGGCAGGATTGGGGCTTCCCGCCGATGCACCCGGAACGTTCGCGCGAGGACGGCTACGGCTACGCGGTCGCCTGCATCCGGCAGCTCCTCCGGTCGGCCTCGGTGCTCCGGATCGATCACGTGATGGGTTTGCACCGCCTCTACTGGATCCCTCGGGGGCTGCCGCCCACGGCGGGTGCCTACGTCCGGTCGAGGCCCGACGAGTGGTACGCGATCTTGAACCTCGAGGCGACCCGCGCCGGCGCGATCGTCGTGGGCGAGGATCTCGGCACGGTGCCGGCGGAGGTCCGCCGCGCGATGTCGCGCCACGGCGTCCACCGGAGCTACGTGGTGCAGTACGAGGCGCGACCCGGCGAGGACCCGCTCCTCCCCGATCCGCCGGGCCGGTCGCTCGCGACGACGAACACGCACGACATGGTGCCGTGGGCGGCGTGGGCCCACGGCGACGACGTCGGTCTGTCCGTGGAGCTCGGCATGACCGATCCCGGCGACGGGCGCGTCGCCCGCGAGCAGCGGCGCGCGACCGTCGCGCAGCTGCGGTCGTTCCTCCGGGAGCGCGGGTTCCGGCCCGGCCGGGGAGAGCACGGGCTCCTCGAGGCCACGCTCGCGTTCCTGGCCGCGAGCGACGCGGCGGTCGTCGTTGCGACGCTCGACGACCTGTGGGGAGAGCGCCGCCCGCAGAACGTGCCGGGCACGACGGACCGCCCGAACTGGCGGGTCCGGCACGAGCACACGCTGGACGCTCTCGACGACGTCGCCGGCGTCGACGCGGCGCTCCGGCGGATCGCAGCCGCGCGCGATCGCGCCTCGGTCATCGGCACCGGCGAGGCGGGAGCGGCATGACCGAGGTCGATCGACGCCCCGTTCCGCAGCCCGGCGGCGAGGCGTGGCTCGGCGAGCGCGACCGGTACCTGTTCGGCGAGGGGACGCACGACCGCCTGTGGCAGCACCTGGGGGCGCACCCGTACGACGGAGGGGTCCGGTTCGCCGTGTGGGCGCCGAACGCCGAACGCGTCTCGATCGTCGGCGACGTGAACGGGTGGAACCCCGAGACGCACGCCCTCCAGCCGGTCGGCTCGTCGGGGATCTGGGCGGGCACCGTCGACGGGATGGGCGTCGGCGACCGGTACAAGTTCCACGTCTGGTCGCGGTTCGACGGCTACCGGGTCGACAAGGCCGACCCCTTCGCGTTCCTCGCCGAAGCGCCGCCGCTCACGGCGTCGGTCGTGCAGGATCTGTGGTTCGACTGGGGCGACGGTGATTGGATGCGGCACCGGGGCGAGCGGGTCGGCCTGTCGGCACCCGTGTCGATCTACGAGGTGCATCCCGGCTCGTGGATGCGCGACGAGCACGGCGACTGGCTGAACTACCGCGAGCTCGGCGCGAAGCTCGCGGCGCACGTGAAGACGCTCGGCTTCACCCACGTCGAGCTGCTGCCGTTGATGGAGCACCCGTTCTACGGCTCGTGGGGCTATCAGACGACGGGGTACTTCGCGCCGACGGCGCGGTACGGCACGCCGCAGGACCTGATGGCGATGATCGACCATCTGCACGCCGAGGGGATCGGCGTGATCCTCGACTGGGTCCCGTCGCACTTCCCCACCGACCAGCACGGGCTCGGCTACTTCGACGGCACCCATCTGTACGAACACGCCGATCCGCGCCGGGGGTTCCATCCCGACTGGAACACCCTGATCTTCAACTACGGCCGGCACGAGGTGCGGTCGTTCCTGCGTTCGAGCGCGCATTTCTGGCTCGAGGTCTTCCACGTCGACGGGCTGCGCGTCGACGCCGTCGCGTCGATGCTCTACCTCGACTACTCGCGGGAGGCCGGCGACTGGATCCCGAACGAGCAGGGCGGACGTGAGCACCTCGAGGCCATCTCGTTCCTGCGGGCCCTCAACGAATCGATCTACCTCGCGCATCCCGATGTCCACACGTTCGCCGAGGAGTCGACCGCCTGGCCGATGGTGTCGCGCCCCACCGACGCCGGCGGCCTCGGCTTCGGCTACAAGTGGGACATGGGGTGGATGCACGACACGCTCGCGTACGTGTCGCGCGAGCCGATCCATCGACGCCATCACCACCACGAGCTGACGTTCCGACAGGTGTACGCGGCGACCGAGAGCTTCGTGCTGCCGCTCTCGCACGACGAGGTGGTGCACGGGAAGGGTTCGCTGCTCGGCAAGATGCCGGGCGACGAGTGGCAGCGGCGCGCGAACCTGCGACTCCTGCTCGGATGGCAGTTCGCGCAGAACGGCAAGAAGCTGCTGTTCATGGGGGACGAGCTCGCGCAGCCGACGGAATGGGACCACGACGGCTCGGTGCCGTGGGAGCTGCTCGACGATCCGCGCCACGCCGGCATCGCGCGGTGGGTCGCCGACCTGAACGCGCGGTACCGCACCGACCCCGCGCTCCACGCCCTCGATTGCGACGGGCACGGCTTCCGGTGGGTCGAGGCCGACGACGCGGGGCGGAGCGTCTTCGCGTTCCTGCGCCAGGGACCCGAGCCCGACGAGGTCGTGCTCGTCGTCTGGAACGGGACGCCCGTCCCCCGCGAGGGCTACCGCCTCGGGGTTCCGATCGACGGCTCCTGGCGCGAGGTGCTGAACAGCGACGCCGACGTGTACGGAGGCTCGGGCGTGGGCAATCCCGAGCCCGTGCGCGCGGACCCGATCGCATCGCAGGGACATCCCTCGAGCATCGTGATGACGGTGCCGCCGCTGGCGTGCACCTTCTGGGTGCCCGAGGGACGCGCGTGACGGCCGCTCGCTCGTCGACCCGCACCCCGGCGTGGCCGGTCGGCGTGACGCCGGCCGGCGACGGGGCGTGGCGCGTCCTCGTCTGGGCGCCGAGCGCCGAGCGGGTCGCGATCCGGCATCGCCCCGCGGACGCCGATCCGTCCGACGCCGCCGTGGTGAAGCTCGAGCCGCTCGACGACGGCTACCACGCCGCGACGGTCGAGGATGCCGCGCACGGCGACCGGTACACGCTCGTGCTCGACGACGCGCCGGACGGCCTGCCCGACCCCGCGTCGCGCTGGCAACCCGAGGGCGTGCACGGTCCGTCGGCGTTCGTCGACCCCGGCGAGCTCCGGAGGGGGCGTGCGCCGACGCCGGCGCCACGCGTCGCCCTCCCCCGGTACGTGCTCTACGAGCTGCACGTCGGCGCGTTCACCGACGGCGGAACGTTCGAGGCGGCGATCGAACGGCTCGACGCGTTGACGGAGCTCGGGGTCACGGCGATCGAGCTGATGCCGGTGGCGCAGTTCCCGGGGCGCCGGAACTGGGGCTACGACGGCGTCTTCCCCTACGCGGCGCAGGATTCGTACGGCGGCCCCGAGGGGCTCGCCACCCTCGTCGACGCCAGCCACGAGCGCGGTCTCGCCGTCGTGCTCGACGTGGTGTACAACCACCTCGGTCCCGAGGGCAACGTCCTGCCCCGGTTCGGTCCGTACTTCACCGACGCGTACTCGACGCCCTGGGGCGACGCGGTGAACGTCGCGGGGCACGGGAGCGACGCGGTCCGGCGCTACTTCATCGGCAACGCCCTGTGGTGGCTCGACGCGATCGGCGTCGATGCGCTCCGCCTCGACGCGATCCACGGGATCGTCGACCCGACCGCGGTGCCGTTCCTGCTCGAGCTGTCGCGCGCGGTCCGCGCCCTCGGCGACGCGCGCGGTCGTGCGGCGTATCTGATCGCCGAGAGCTCCCTCCACGACGTCCGCGTCGTGCGGCCCGAGGCGATGGGCGGCCTGGGGATCGACGCGCAGTGGGACGACGACTTCCACCACGCGCTCCGCACCGTCGTCACCGGCGAGCGCGGCGGCTACTACGCGGACTACGGCGCGATCGACGATCTCGCCTCGGTGTACGAGCGCGCCTTCGTGCTCGTCGAGCGAACGTCGACGGCGCACGGACGCCGCCACGGGAACGATCCGGTCGGCGAGCCGGGTTGGCGCTTCGTCGTCAGCACGCAGAACCACGACCAGATCGGCAACCGGAAGGACGGCGACCGCCCGAGCGCGAGCCTCGACACGACGACGCTCGTCACGATGGCGGCCGCGATGTGCCTCTCGCCGTTCGTCCCGATGCTGTTCATGGGCGAGGAGCACGGCGAGATCGCGCCGTTCCGGTACTTCGTCGACCATCCGGATCCGGAGCTGTTGCGAGCCGTGCGCGAAGGCCGAGCCGCCGAGTTCGCCGACTTCGCGTGGGAGGGCGACGTGCCCGATCCCGGCGACGAGGAGACGTTCCGTGCGTCGAAGATCCGCCACGAGCTCGTCGACCGCTCGCCGCACCGCGAGATCCGGGCCGCCTACGCCGAACTGCTTCGGCTGCGCCGCAGCGTGCCGGCCCTCGCCTCGTCGTCGCTCCGGTCGATCCGGACCGACGTCGACCGCGCCGCGAGGTCGCTCACGCTCCTGCGCCTCCACGACGAGGACGCGGCCGTCGCCGGCGTGCTCGGCCACGACGACCCACGGGACGCCATGCTCGTGCTGGCGCTGGGCGACGCTCCGGCTCGGACGGATCGCCTGTTCCCGGGCCGGTGGCAGCTCGTCTTCGATGCCGACGACAGCCGTTGGGGCGGAGGCGGGTCGCGGTCGCCGTCCGCGCTCGTGATCCGAGAGGATGGCTCGATGCAGGAGGGGATCGAGCTTCCACGACGCACCGCGCTGCTGTACCTCGGTGAGCACGCGAACGCCCGGACCGAGGGCCGTCCGTGACCCGTTCGTACCGCGTCTGGCCCGGGAGCCCGTATCCCCAGGGTGCGACGTGGGACGGCGAAGGGGTGAACTTCTCGCTGTTCTCGGAGAACGCCGACGCCGTCGAGCTCTGCCTGTTCGAGGATCCGGAGTCGCCCACCGAGTCGGGTCGGATCTGGATGACGAACCGCACCGACATGATCTGGCACTGCTACACCCCCGACGTGCGGCCCGGGCAGGTATACGGCTACCGCGTCCACGGCCCGTACGAGCCGCAGCGCGGCATGCGTTTCAACGCGAACAAGCTGCTGATCGATCCGTACGCGAAGGCGCTCTCGGGGCAGATCCGCTGGGACGACGCCCTCTACGGCTACCGGATCGGCGACGATGCCGGCGACCTCTCCTTCGACGACCGCGACAGCGCGCCGTTCGTCCCGCGGTCGATCGTGATCGATCGCGCCTTCACGTGGGGCGAGGATCGCCCGCCCGGCACGCCGTGGAACCGGACCGTGATCTACGAGACGCACGTCCGCGGCATGACGGAGCTCCACCCGAACGTGCCGCCCGAGATCCGGGGAAGCTACCTCGGTCTCGCGCACGACGCGGTGATCGAGCACCTGCTTTCGCTCGGCGTGACCGCCGTCGAGCTGCTGCCGATCCACCAGTTCGTCCACGACCGCGCGCTCGAGGAACGCGGCCTCCGGAACTACTGGGGCTACAACTCGATCGCCTTCTTCGCGCCGCACGTCGAGTACGCGACCTCGCGCGGCACCCAGCCGGTGCACGAGTTCAAGTCCATGGTGAAGGCGCTTCACCGTGCCGGCATCGAGGTGATCCTCGACGTCGTCTACAACCACACCGGCGAGGGCAACCACATGGGACCGACGCTGTCGCTGCGCGGCGTCGACAACGCGGCGTTCTACCGACTCGGCCCAGACGACCTGCGCTACTACACCGACTTCACGGGCACCGGGAACAGCCTGAACATGCTGCACCCCCGCACGATCCAGCTGATCATGGACTCGCTGCGGTACTGGGTGAACGACATGCACGTCGACGGGTTCCGCTTCGACCTCGCCCCCGTCTTGGCTCGCGAGCTCTGGGAGGTCGACCGGCTGTCGGCGTTCTTCGACATCATGCAGCAAGATCCCGTGCTGTCGCAGGTCAAGCTGATCGCCGAGCCGTGGGACGTCGGACCCGGCGGCTACCAGGTCGGGAACTTCCCGGTCGGATGGGCCGAGTGGAACGGGAAGTACCGAGACTGCATCCGACGGTACTGGCGCGAGGACCCGGGCCAGCTCCCCGAGCTCGCCGCTCGGCTCTCGGGGTCGGGCGACATCTACGAGGCGACCGGCCGCAACACGTACGCAAGCGTGAACTTCGTGACCGCGCACGACGGCTACACGCTCCGCGATCTCGTGAGCTACGAGCAGAAGCACAACGAGGCGAACGGGGAGGACAACCGCGACGGCGCCGACGACAACTGGTCGCGGAACTGGGGCGCCGAGGGCGAGACCGACGACCCGGCGGTGCGGCGGATCCGCGCCCAGATGCAGCGGAACCTCATCGCCACGCTGATGTTCTCCCAGGGCGTGCGGATGATCCTCGGCGGTGACGAGATCGGGCGGACGCAGGGCGGCAACAACAACGCGTACTGCCAGGACAACGGGATCGGCTGGTACGAGTGGGACCTCGACGCCGACGACCGCGAGCTGCTCGCGTTCACGCGCGACGTGCTGCGGATCTTCCGCGACGAGCCGGTGCTCCGACGGCGCTCGTTCTTCAACGGCGCGCCGATCGCCGGACGCGAGAAGGACGTGACGTGGGTACGGCCCGACGGCGAGGAGATGGGCGACGCCGACTGGCAAGATCCCGAGAACCGCGTGCTCGGGATGCTGATGCCGGGCCGGGCGACCGACGAGACCGACGCGCGCGGGCGTCCGATCCATGGGCGCACGTTGCTGCTGTTGCTGAACTCGGGATCGCGGTCGCGGTCGTACACGCTG
>DATHTO010000011.1:0-14945 GCA_035463115.1 Actinomycetota bacterium
GCGATGCGTCGAGCCCGGGGCGAGGGGTGACCGCCCGCCGGCAGACGGCTCCCGGCCACGGGTCATGCGACGGGTTCCCCGGGCTCCGATGCCCCCGTGTAGACTGTCGACCACGAACAGGCTCGACGTGCGACGGAGAACGAGGGAGGAACGGATGGGCGAGGTGGGTCTCCGACCGATCGCGCCGCCACGTTCCCTCGCAGAGGATGCCGCCGATCGCATCCGCGAGGAGATCCTCTCCGGTGGGTTCGCCCAGGGCGAACATCTCGTCGAGGCCAAGATCGCCGAGCGTCTCAACGTCAGTCGCGGCCCGGTCCGGGAGGCGTTCAAGCTCCTGCGCTCCGAGGGGCTCCTCCAAGAGGAGCCTCGACGGGGCACGTTCGTCGTCCGTCTCCTCCCGGCCGACATCCGGGAGATCTACGGGGTCCGCGCGGCGATCGAAGGCCGCGCGGCCCGTTCGATCGCGGAACGGCGCGACACCGTGGCGGCGAGCGAGCTGCGCGAACGGCTCGCCGCGATCGAGGACGCCGTCCGGCGCGGCGAGCCGACGGCGGTCTTCCGCCGGGACCTCGAGTTCCACGACGCGCTGTGCCGTCTCTCGGGGAACGCCCGACTGCACGAGGTCTTCACGCGCTACGTCCCGACGCTCCGTGCGCTGCTCCGGCTCGACGAGCACGTGTACCGCTCGCTCGACGACATCGCGATGGAGCACCGCCCTCTGCTCGACGCCATCGAACGCGGGGACGCCGCCCGCGCCGCCGAGCTCGCCGAGCACCACTGCGACCACGCCGGCGAGCTGATCGCGGGCCTGATCGACGCGCGGCCGTCCGGCGCCGCAGCTCCGTAGACGCCCTCGAAGAGCCGGGCGCCCTAGGAGCGGCGCGCGCGAACGGGTTGTCGACGGTTGACAATCTACCGCCCCGAGGCTACGGTCGCCGCTCAGGCCGCCCGTGGCTGCGGTGACGGGCCGGCGCACGGGCCGCGACGGGAGGAGGGCGTGATGGCTCGACGGTTCGGACGGTTGCTCGCTCTCACATCGGCCGCCGCGCTGATCGCGGCCGCCTGTGGCGGCGACGGCGACCCCCCCGCGGCGAGCCCGACCGGCGACGGAACCACGTCCGCCGCGCCCACCGAAGCGCCGAGCGGAACGCTGCGGCTCTTCTCCTACAGCGACGGTTTCGACCCGGAGTACATGGAGACGTTCTTCGAGGAGTACCCCGACATCGAGCTCGAGACGTCGGCGTTCGGAAGCAACGACGAGGCCGTCGCGAAGATCCTCGCCGGGTTCGAAGCCGACGTCGTCAACAGTTGCGTCGACGAGGCGACGCTCGACATGGTGCAGCGGGGGATGTATCAGCCGCTGGACGTCTCGCGTCTCGAGCATTGGGACGACATCTGGCCGGCGATGAAGGAGCTGCCGGGGGTCCAGGTCGACGGGCAGGCCTACATCGTTCCGGTGGACGCCGGCACCGCGGGCATCATGTACAACGCCGACGTCGTCACCACGCCGCCGACGTCGTGGGCGGACCTCTTCGATCCGCAGTGGCAGGGACGCGCGTCGCTCGAGGACCTCTCGATCACCGCGATCGACATCGCCGCGTTCGTGAACGGCATCGAGAACCCGCTCGAGATGACGCCCGAGCAGCTCGAGACGGTGAAGAACTACCTGATCGACCACCGTGATCAGTTCCGCACGTTCTGGAAGGGCGAGAACGACATCAAGGCGCAGTTCAAGTCCGGCGAGGTCGTGATCGCGAGCGGCTATCCCGGCGTCGCGAAGAGCCTCCGCAAGGACGGGGTGAACGTCGGGTTCGCGTTCGCCGAGGAGGGACAGATGCTGTGGGCATGCGGCTACGGCATCAGTCCCGATGCCGAGAACGTCGACGCCGCGTACGCGTTGCTGAACTGGTACACGAGCCTGCCGCCGCAGATCTACGCCGCCGAGAACTGGAACTACATCACCTCGAACAGCGGCATCGTCGACGAGGTGTCGTCCGACGTGATCGACGACGCGGGGCTCACGGCCTTCCAGGAGGGCGACACGGATGTGAACGCGATCCCCGCGAGCCCGCCCGAGGACCGGCAGTCCTGGGTCGCGGCCTGGACCGAGGTCAAGGCGTCCTAGTGGCCGACGTCGCGGGGGCCGTCGAGCCCCGCGTCGCGCTCGGTGCAGGATCCGTCCGGCACACGGCGAACGCCGTCGGTTGGGCCGCGTTCCTCGGCGTCGTGGCGCTCGCGCTGTTCGGACCGCTCGCGATCCTGGTCGGGTTCTCCCTGAACGACTCGAGCATCCTCGCGTTCCCGTTCGAGGGGCTCACGCTCGAGTGGTACCGGCAGGCGCTCGCCGATCCGACGCTCCGTGAGGCGCTCGCGAACTCGCTCGGCGTCGCGCTCGTCGTCGCGCCGCTGTCGGTGATCCTCGGCACGCTCGCCGCCTTCGGCCTCACGAGGTTCCGGTTCCGAGGTCGCGGCATGGTCGGCGCGCTCGTCGGAGCGCCGCTCGTCCTTCCGTGGTTGATCATCGGGATCGCGGCGCTGATGGGGTACGCACGGGTCGATCTCGACCTCACGCTGCGCACGGTCGTCGCGACCCAGACGATCTGCACGTTCCCGTTGGTCACCGCGATCGTGTCGGCGCAGCTGTTCCGCTTCCAGCGCGTGCAGGAGGAGGCCGCGATCGACCTCGGATGCTCCCGGCTGCAGGTGCTGCGGCACGTGATCTTGCCGCACATCGGGCCCGCGCTCGGCGCGGCCGCGATCTTCGCCTTCACGTGGTCGTTCAACAACTACGAGATCAGCCTGTTCACGATCGGTTTCCAGCAGACGTTCCCGATCTGGGTGTACTCGTCGGTACGCAACCCCGACCACACGGCCGTCGTGAACGCCGTGTCGACGCTGATCTCCGCGTTCCAGGTCGTGACGATCTGGCTCGCGATCCGCCTGCTGCGCAGTCGAGGCGGTGGCGCGCTCTCGATCGTCGGCGATCGCGCCGTCGCGGCCGGAACGGTCGCGGAAGGATCGGGCGTGCCGGCGCCCGTGGGAGCGCCGCGCTGATGGCCGCGATCACGACGAGCGCCGACCTCGAGCGGCCGAAGCGCGAGCGGTTCCGGGGCGCTCGCCGACGGGGCGGTGCGCTGGGGATCCTGCTGTCGCCGGTCGGCCTGCTCGTCGTGCTGTTCGTCCTCCCGATGCTGATCATGGTGCAGATGTCGTTCGTCGAGTTCCCGCCGAACACCGACAGCGGCTACACGCTCGATCACTACCGCGAGGTCCTGACGAACGACCTCAACCTCAAGATCGCCTGGCGCACGGTGATGATCGCGTCGATCTCGATGGCCATCATGCTCGCGATCGCGCTCCCGCTGTCGTACTTCATGGCGTTCAAGGCGGGACGATGGGAGCTGGTCCTGTTGCTCGGGCTCGTGCTCGCCGACGAGCTCGCGCCCGTGGTGAAGGTGTACGCGTGGCAGGTGATCCTCGGTCGCAACGGCATCCTGAACTGGCTGATCCCCGGCGAGCCGATCGAGTGGCTCCTGTACAGCCGCTTCGCCGTCATCGTGACGCTCTCGACGACGTACATCACCTACACGACGATCCCGATCTACGCGGCCATGAAGGCGATCGAGCCATCGATGTTCGAGGCGGCCGTGGACCTCGGCGCCGGATGGTGGCAGCAGGCACGCAAGATCTTGCTCCCGCTCGCCGCGCCCGGCATCTTCATCGCGATGATCCTCGTGTACATCCCGATGCTGACGGACTTCGTCACGTCCGACATCGTCGGCGGAACGAGTTCGGTGATGATGGGCCAACGCGTGCGCGACCTGATCCTCCAGGGCGGCGATTGGGGAGCCGGGTCGGCGCTCAACTTCCTGATGCTCGCCGCGTCGGGCATCCTCGCGCTCGTCGCGTATCGCCTCGCGAAGCTGAACAGGATCGACGCATGAGCGCCGACGCGATCCACGAGCCCGGCGGGATCGTCCTCGAGGACTGCAGGAAGCGCTTCGGTGACACGATCGCCGTCGACGGCGTGAGCTTCGAGATCGTGCCGGGCGAGTTCTTCTCGATGCTCGGGCCGTCGGGATGCGGGAAGACGACGACGCTCCGGATGATCGCGGGCTTCGAGACGCCCGACTCGGGTCGGATCTGGTTGGGCGGCCGTGACGTCAGCCGGCTCGCCCCGCAGAAGCGCCCGGTCAACATGGTGTTCCAGGCCTACGGCCTGTTCCCCCACATGACCGTCGCCGAGAACGTCGCGTTCGGTCTCAGGATCAAGAAGCTCCCGCGCGCCGAGATCGCGTCACGCGTGGCCGAGACGATGCGGACGGTCCGCCTCGAAGGCATGGAGGACCGTCATCCCGGCCAGCTGTCGGGAGGCCAGCAGCAGCGGGTCGCGCTCGGGCGTGCGCTCGTGAACCGGCCGGCCGCGCTGCTGCTCGACGAACCGCTCGGGGCTCTGGACCTCCAGCTCCGCAAGGAGATGCAGCTCGAGCTGAAACACCTGCAGGAGCGCACCGACACGACGTTCATCTACGTCACCCACGACCAGGAAGAGGCGATGACGATGTCGGACCGGATCGCCGTGATGCGCGCCGGCGTCGTCGAACAGCTCGGCACGCCCCGAGAGCTCTACGCGACGCCCGCCACGGCGTTCGTCGCGGGCTTCATCGGCGTGTCGAACCTCGTCACGTTGCGGGTCGACCGCCGCACCGAGGGGATCGCGGCGATGGACCTCGGCGGCGGCGACCGGATCCTCGCTCCGGACACCGACGGAGCGCGCGACGAACTGACGATCACGGTGCGCCCCGAATGGATCAAGCTCGGCGCCGACGCCGGGCCGCGCGACAGCCGTGTCAGCGGAACGGTCTCCGACGTCGTGTACCTCGGGTCGGTGACGCAGGTCGTCGTCGACCTCCCGACCGGCGAGCGACTCACGGTCCACCGGCTGAACGACGAGCTCGGCGCGATCGACCCGAGACCGGGGCAACGCGTCACCCTGCGATGGGCGGCCGATCACAGCTACGTGATCGGGTCGGGCGGCGCGTCGCCGACCGATGGCGACGCCGACGACGAGGCAGCGACCGCTCCGACCGGCGCCGCCGGTGCGGCGCAGGGGAGACGATGATGACCACGACCTCCGACGCGCTCACCGCCGACCAGATCGTCGAGCGTTCGAAGCGGTACACCCTGTTCGATTGGCAGGCGCAGACGAAGGCCTCGCCGGTGGCGATCGACCACGCGCGCGGGGTCTACGTCTACGGCACCGACGGGCGTCGGTACCTCGACCTCAACTCCCAGCTGTGGAGCGTGAACATCGGCCACGCGGATCCACGGGTGAGCGAGGCGATCGCACGCCAGGCCGAGCGGCTGCCGTACGTGTCGCCGTTCCACACGTTCGAGGGACGTGCGCTCCTCGGCGAGAAGCTCGCCGAGCTCTGGCCCGGCGACCTGGAGAAGTCGTTCTTCACGCTGGGCGGCGCCGAGGCGAACGAGAACGCCGTGAAGATCGCCCGCCTCGCCACGGGCAGACACAAGATCGTGAGCCGCTACCGCTCGTACCACGGCGCCACGCTCGCGATGATGTCGCTCACGGGCGACCCGCGCCGGTGGCCGAACGAGCCCGGGCTCACCGGCGTCGTCCACGTGCTCGACCCATGGCACGGGCCCGAGCATCCGGTCGACGACGCCGCGACGGCGCTCCGCCTGCTCGAGGAGACGTTCGAGCTCGAAGGTCCGCGGACGATCGCCGCGTTCATCCTCGAGACCGTCACCGGCACGAACGGCGTGCTGATCCCGCCCGACGGCTACCTCGAAGGCGTGCGGGAGCTGTGCACCCGCTACGGCATCGTGATGATCGCCGACGAGGTGATGTGCGGGTTCGGCCGGACCGGCGAGTGGTTCGCCGTCGACCACTGGGGCGTCGTGCCCGACCTGATCACCGCGGCGAAAGGCCTCACGTCGAGCTACGCGCCGCTCGGCGCCGTCGGTATCTCGCCGCGGCTGGCGGCCCATTTCGACGATCACGCGTTCGTCGGCGGCCTCACGTACAACAGCCATCCGATCGGCGTCGCGGCCGCGCTCGCCGCGATCCAGGTCTTGGAAGACGACGACCTCGTCGGCCGCGCGAAGCGCATGGAGCCGGTGCTCCGTCGGCATCACGAAGAGCTCGCAGCGAAGCACCCGAGCGTCGGTCTGTACCGGAACATCGGCCTGTTCGGCGTCCTCGAGCTCGTGAAGGACCCGGTCACGAAGGAACCGCTCTCTCCGTACAACGTGACGAACGACGTGATGGCGTCGATCAACCGGTTCCTCCTCGAGCACGGGGTGATGGCGATGATCCGGTGGCACACGATCGGAACGAACCCGCCGTTGTGCATCACCGAGCAGGAGCTCGCCGAGGGGTTCGAGGTCCTCGACGAGGCGCTCGCGATCGCCGACGCCGCGATGGGCACCTGACCGGCATGGGCGAACGGCTCGGCTTCATCGGACTCGGCATCATGGGCCGCCCGATGGCGCGGAACCTCCTCGCCGCAGGCTTCCACGTCACGGCGCACTCGCGGAGCCCCGGCCCCGTCGACGAGCTGGTCGCGGCGGGCGCCGATCGAGCATCGTCGCCGGCGGAGGTCGCGGCGGCGAGCGACGTCACCATCACGATGCTGCCCGACACACCCGACGTCGACGAGGTCCTCACCGGTCACGAGGGCGTCGCCGACGGCGTCGCCGCGGGCGCGCTCGTGGTCGACATGAGCACGATCGATCCCGGTCCGACGAGACGGCTCGCGGCGACCTTCGCCGCGCGTGACGTCGCGATGCTCGACGCCCCCGTGAGCGGCGGCGAACGCGGCGCGATCGACGCGGCGCTGTCGATCATGGTCGGCGGCGAGGCGTCGGCGTTCGAGCGCGCGCGCCCGGTGTTCGACGCGCTCGGCCGGACGGTCGTGCACGTCGGTCCGTCCGGCGCCGGACAGGTCTGCAAGGCGTGCAACCAGCTCGTCGTCGCCGCGACGATCGAGGCGGTGGCCGAGGCGCTCGCGCTCGCGGAACGCTCCGACGTCGATCCGGCCCGCGTCCGCGAGGCCCTGCTCGGGGGGTTCGCCGGATCGAAGATCCTGGAGGTCCACGGTCAGCGGATGCTCGATCGCGCGTTCGAGCCGGGGTTCCGTGCGCGGCTCCACGCGAAGGACGCCCGGATCGTGCTCGACGCCGCGCGTGACGTGGGGGCCGACGTTCCGTCGTTCGCCGTCGTGGCCGCGCAGCTGGACCGGCTCGTCGCTGAAGGAGCCGGTGAGCTCGATCACGCGGGTCTGTTCACGCTCGTCGCGCCGTCCCCTGCGTGAGCGGAGACGAGCGGCGAGGCGGCGGCGCCTCTCGAGTCGGCGCGCGTCCGCACGCTCTTGACTCCCTCTTTCCTCTCAAGGCTTCCCGCTCCGCGTCCGAGGTTCAGGCATGATGGACCGGTCGATCGGCGTCGGGAGGAACGGGTCGTGAACGAGCGCGAAGCTGCACGGTCGCACGCGGTGCGGATGACGAAGCCAGCGGCGGGCGAACCACCGCACGCGCTCCGTGACCGCCTGAAGGACGCCGAGCCGGCCGACACCGCGAAGCTGCGCGACGAACGGGAGGAGCTCCAAGCCGCCGCGCGGGCGCGGCAGGCGGCGGAACCCCCGGCCAAGCGTCGCCGAGGGCGTCGCGCCCGCTAGGCGAACGAGCCCCGCGAACGACCTTCGCGCGTCCCGATCGCACGCATCGCCCCATGGCCCGCTCGTCGGAGGCGCCGCTTGCCGACGGCGCGCCGGAGATGAGACCGTGAGCCGCATGACGCCGGGGTCGTCGATCGTCCGCATGAGCAGCACCGAGGTCGAGGCGCCGGTCGCCGATCTCGAGCAGGGCGACCGCGAGCGCTTCAGCCACTACGCACGGAAGGAAGACATCACCCGCGCGTACATCGAAGGCACGCCGGTCGTCGCACTGTGCGGGAAGGTCTGGGTTCCGAACCGCGATCCGAGCAAGTTCCCCCTGTGCCCCGAATGCAAGCGGCTGTTCGACCTCGGTCGCGACGGCCGGATCCGCGAGTGGTCCGACCGTCGATGACCGACGCGTTTCCACGCTCGCGTGTCGCGAGCGACCCACGCGGGCTGCTAGGGCGCGAGCGGGAGGTCCCGCGCCCTTCCGTCGAGCGGCGCCGTCGGGTCGATCCCCATCAGCTCCAGGACCGTCGGCAGGATGTCGACCGAGCGCATCCTGACGCGCGGCTCGGCGCCGGCGTCGAGGCCGGGCCACGAGAACACGATCGGGATCCGCTGGACGGGTCGCTGATGCCCGCCGTGGTCGCCCTCGACCCCGTACGACACCCAATCACGGAGCAGCGCGACGGCGTCGGGCCCGTTCGGAGCCGCCATCGTGTCGATCAACCGCTGCGCGTACGCACGCCACCATCCGCGTTCGCCGCGGCTCGCCTTGGCGAGGCCGTCGTTCCAGCGGAGCCGGTACCCGTCGCCCGTCCTCGTGTAGGTCGCGAGGACGCTGGGCAGTTCCGCGAGCGCGAGCGCGGCTTCACGCTTGCGGTCGGGTGAGCGGTCGTTCAGCCACACCGCGATGTGACCGTCCTGGTACGAGAAGTCGACGTTCCCGTCGAGGGCGTTCACGAGCCGTTGGATCGGGCGGCTGGGGTCGAGGTACGTCTCGTCGGCGTCCTGGCCGTAGTACCAGTTGTAGTTCCCGCGGTCGGGGCCGTCCTCGCCGTGGTAGCGGCGGGCGGTCTGACCTCCGTGGTCGGCCGTGAGGATGACGAGCGTCTCGTCGTCGATCCCCTGGGCCTCGAGCTCGCCCACGAGCTTGCCGACCTGCCGGTCGGCGATCCGCGCGGCCTTCGGCAGGTGCGCGAACGCGTAGACGTCGTCACCGACGCCCGAGGGGCCCTCGTCGTCGGTCCCCCACATGTGCGCCATCTTGTCGATCGACGGCATGCTCACGAGCATCCCGTCCCAGTCGCTGTCGCGGCGCATCACCTTCACGGCCGCATCGGCCGCCCAGACGTCGCCACCGAGGTGCTCAGGGTCGGTTCCGACCGAGTAGCGCGCGCCGTCGAGCGGGTACATCCACGCGGGCGACGTCGTCGCCGTGCCGAAGTCGTTCGAGGTCGGCACGTAGAACCGACCACAGACCTCCGACAGGTAGGCGGGCACGTTGACCCCCGCGGGCCCGCGCCAGCTCTCGTCCGTGCCGTCCTCGTCGCAGTCCAGGGTCGCGCTGCTCCCCATCCGCACGATGATGTCGTTGTCCACGCCCTGGGTGGCGGGCATGCCGGCGGGGCACGCCGCGGTCGTCTTGTTCCCGATCGCGACGAACTTCGCGTCGCCTTCGGGATCGAGGTAGTCCTCGAGCTTCGGATACCCCTCGGCCTCGATCAGCGCGCCGAAGTCGCCGCATCCGAGGCTGCTCGTGACGTGGTACGCGCCGGCGCCCTGGCCGAGGACGTCGTCGACGTCGCGGAAGACCTCGTTCGTCCATCCCATGTTCTTCGGGAACCGGCCGCTCGTGATGACGTTGTGGCTGACGACCGTCGTCGCCGCCATGTGACCGAGGATCGCTCGCCGGTAGTTCACGCCGTGCCGCATCAGGGCGCGGACGTTGTGCATGTCGAAGCGCTCGACGAAGTCGGGCCGCATGTGATCGAGCACGATGATCAGCACCCGGCTCGGCGGGTCGTCGGCCGGTGCGGCGACGGCCGGCAGCGTCACCGAGGACAGACCTGTCCCGATCACGGAGACGACGAGGATGGACGTGACGGCGAGCGAACGACGGCGCATCTGAGGACCCCCTCTCGGTCAGGGGGATGCTGCGCCCTCGCGCGGTTCCGCGCAAATCGACCCGTCGGCGCCGCGAGGGCAGATCGGAGGGTCCGCTCGCGTCGGCTCGGGAACTATCGACGCCGGCGCATCACGAGGTACGCGATGATCGCGACCACGATCAGCACGATGATGAGGGAGCCGCCGGTGAGCAGGTTGTCGTCCCCGGGGTTCCCCTGGTCCTCGCACGCCGCCAGGAACACCAGCAACGGAACGATCGACACCCAGACCCGCTTCATCTCGACGCTCCTTCTCTCGACGTGGCCATCGTGGGGCGCCTTTCCCGTTCGGAGCCGTCCCGACACATCGAGGCCGAGCGCGCGCGTCCGATCCACGCGCGGCGGGTTCCCTCCATCGGCGAGGGGCGCGCGTGCCGGCGGAGGTGAGGCCCATGGCCACGGAGAAGCAGCGCTCCGCCTGAGCCGAGCGTCGGCAGCGTCGGTCGCCGCCGGACGCCGGGTGGCGTCCCGGCTCGGTTGTCACATCCTTGCCGCCGGCGGTGCTGTAGAGACATGGGAAGGTCTCGGCACGCCGGCGTGAGCGGAGCCGTCGCCGTCACCGTGGCGACGCCGGCCGCACGGGCGTCGGGCCGTAGGGTGGCGAGGAAGGAGCGCATGAGGGTGGCGGATCCCGAGCGCGGCGCCGTGCGCCCCGACCTCGAAGAGGTCTTCCGCCGCGACTACGGGCTCGTCGTCGGCGTGGCCGCTCGCGTGCTCGGATCGGCGGACCATGCCGAGGACGTCGCCCAGGAGGTGTTCCTGTCGTTCGGCCGCTCGACGGTGCCGGCGAGCGACGCACGCGGGTGGCTCTCGGTCGCCGCGGCCCACGCCGCGTTGAACCTCGTGCGCTCGGGCCGCCGTCGTGCGCGGCGCGAGGAAGCGGTCGCGTCGGCGAGCGATCCGCTCGTGCCGGACGTCGCCGACACGGTGCTGAAGCTCGAGGAGCGCGATCGCGTGCGCTCGGCGCTCGCCGCGCTCCCGCGGAAGCAGTCGATCGCTCTCGTCCTGCGCCACAGCGGTCTGAGCTACGCCGAGATCGCCGAAGCGCTCGATCTCGCCCCCGGCAGCGTCGGAACCACGGTCCGGCGCGCCGAATCCTCCCTACGCAAGGAGTTGATCCGCGATGCGTCATCCCGATGAAGGTCTGCTCCGTCGGCTGCTCGATGAGCCGGCGGGCGTCGCCGCTCCCGACCGCGAGCACGTGGCGGGGTGCGAGCGGTGCCTCGCCGAGGTAGGCGAGATCCGTCGAGACGCGGAACTCGTTCGGACGGCGCTCGCGACGGATCTCGAACCGGATGTGGATCTCACCGGCGCGTGGCATCGGTTGACGACGTCGGCCGACGGCGTCCGGTCGCCGTCGGCGGCGACACCGATCGGTCGCCGCCGCGGACGCACGCTGCGACGCCCCGTCGTCGTGGCGGTAGCCGCCGCGCTCGTGATGACCGGCGCCGGCGCCGCCGCCGCCAACGGATGGCTCGAGATCTTCAGGACCGAGCGCATCGCCGCGGTCAGCTTCGATCCCGCCGACCTCAACGCCCTGCCCGATCTGGCCGCCTACGGGGACGTCGCGGTCACCGGTGATCCCGAGATCCGCGAGGTGACCACCCGGGCCGCCGCCGAGACGGCGACCGGTCTCGGGCTGCCCGAACCGACGACGTTGCCGAGCGGCGTCGACGGCGCGCCCACGTACCACGTCGCCGACGAGGTGAGCGTCACGTTCACCTTCTCGGCGGACCGGGTCGAGGCGGCCGCCGCTGATGCGGGGGAGGAGCTTCCGCCGCTCCCGGCCGATCTCGACGGGACCCGGGTCCGGCTGTCGGCGGGCCCGGGCGCGGCGGCGGTGTGGCCCCACGCGTCGGGCGTCCCGGCCCTGATCGTCGGACGCGCGGTCGCACCGACCGCGTCCTCGACGTCGGGCGTCACGTTCGAGACGATGCGGGACGTCCTCCTGTCGCTCCCCGGCGTGCCGGACGACGTCGCCAGAGCGCTGCGCACGTTCAACGCCGACGGCTCGACGCTTCCGCTGCCGGTTCCGGCGGATCAGGTCGAGACGTCCTCCGCGGACGTCGACGGCGACGACGCGACGGTGTTCAGGACCCGCGACGGTACGGTGGCTGCCGTGGCGTGGGTGGACGACGGCGTGATGACGGTGGTGGCCGGTCCGCTCGGCGACGACGAGGTCCTGGCGGTCGCGCGGAGCCTGGAGTGACGACGGCGGCGGAACCCGCCGACCTCGCGGATCCGATCGCCGATCTGCCGCCGTCGCCGGCGATCTGGTGCGCCGGCCTCCGGAAGCGCTACGGCGGGCGGGCGGCGGTCGACGGCGTCGCGTTCGAGGTCAGACGCGGCCAGGTCGTCGGGTTGCTCGGGCCGAACGGCGCGGGCAAGACCACCGTGATCAAGATGCTGCTCGGCCTCGTCCGTCCCGATGCAGGTGAGGCGATGCTGCTCGGGCGCCCGCTCGGCGACCCCGGTTCACGCCTGCGCGTCGGGTACCTGCCGGAGCTCTTCCGGTACCAACCATGGCTGAGCGCCGACGAGGTGCTCGCCCTGCACGTTCGACTCTCGGGTCTCGACGTTCCCGATGCCGACCGCCGTGCGTGCCTGTCCCTCGTCGGGTTGGCCGACCGCGCGGGCGACAGGGTGGGCGGGTTCTCCAAGGGCATGCAGCAACGCCTCGGCCTGGCGGTCGCGCTCGTGGCTCGGCCGGACGTCGTGGTGCTCGACGAGCCGACGAGCGCCCTGGACCCGCTCGGCCGCGTCGACGTCCGCGACATCGTGCTCGGGCTCAAGTCGCGCGGGGTCGCCGTGCTGCTGAACTCCCACCTGATCGGCGAGGTCGAGCGCGTCTGCGACCGGGTGGTGGTCCTCGACCGCGGGCGCGTCGTCGCGTCCGGAACCCTGCACGAGCTGCTGGGCCTCCGAGAGCTGCGGCTCCATCTCACCGGCGTGACCGAGATGGCCGAGGCGCGGCTCGCGGCGACCGGCCTCGTCGAGCGTGTCGGTGATCGCTACACCGTCGCCCTGTCCGCGGACGACGACGGCGATGCCGTTCCCGCGCTGGTGCGCGAGCTCGTCGGTCTGGGCGTGGGCGTCCACGCCGTGGAACCGGCGCGGATCAGCCTCGAGGAGCGGCTTCTCGGCATCCTCCGTGGGAACGACGGGACCCGGGATGACGACGGAGGTGCGCCGTGACGACCGGGCGAACCGTGCTCACGGTGGCGGCACTGACGCTGCGCGAGGCGTCGCGCCGGCGCGTGCTGCTCGCCCTCGCCGCGCTCACCGCGCTGCTCCTCGGATTGAGCGGCTGGGGGTTCTCACGGCTCGCCGCCGAGGTCGACGCCGGCAACCTCACGAGCGGCCAGGTGCGGCTGACGTCGTCGATCCTGCTCAACCTCGTCATGTTCGGCTTCAGCCTGATCGCCGCCCTCGGGACCGCGTTCCTCGCCGGCCCGACGCTCGCGGGTGAGACGGAGTCGGGCATCGCCCTGTCGGTGCTCGCTCGGCCGATCCGGCGCTCGGCGTTCCTGGCGGGGAAGTGGCTCGGGCTCGTCGTGTTCGGGATCGGCTTCGTCGTGCTCGCCGGCCTCGCGCAATGCCTCATCGTGCTGTGGACGGTGGACTACTGGCCGCCGGAGCCCGCCGTCGCGCTCGCGCTGCTCGCGGTGCAGACGTTGGTGCTCCTCACGCTCGCCGTGCTGCTGTCGACCGCCGTGTCTCCGATGGCCTCGGGTGTGGTCACCGTCGGTCTGTTCGGGGCGACGTGGATCGCCGGCGTGATCGGCGGCATCGGCGAGTCGCTCGGCAACGACGCCGTCGCCCGCGTCGGAACGGTGTCACGGGCGCTCCTGCCGACCGATGGTCTGTGGCGCGGCGCGATGCACGCGTTCCAGGACCCGTCGGCGCTGATCGAGTTCGGCGGGGGCGAGGTGCAGGCGTTCCCGTTCCTGAGCGTCGCGACGTTGACGCCGGCGTACCTCGCGTGGGTGGCGGTGTGGGTCGCGATCATCGCCGGTCTCGCGGTGTCGGCGTTCGAGCGGAAGGATCTGTGAGCGCTCGCCGCTGAGGACGATCCGCCGCCCGCTCACGAGGTCGTCCGCGGTACCCGCCTCGGATGATCCGCAACCCCCGCGGGGAGGTGTCGGTCGTCCGCGTCTACGCCTCGTCGGCCGATCGGTCGGAACCCCGTCGCCACGGGAACGTGCCGAGGAGCTCGACCTCGAGGCTGAAGCTGAGGAACGTTCGGACGAGGACGATCGCGCCCAAGACGGCGACGCTCTCGAGCGTCGGTCGGATCGCGACGGTCCGCACGATGTCCGCCGCCACGAGGACCTCGAGGCCGAGCAGGATCGAGCGACCGAGGCGCTGACGCACCGGTCGGTACGCCTCGTCGAGCTCGCGGCGGAACGCGGCGGCGACGAGCAGACCGAGCGCGATGAGGGTTCCGACGACGAGGATCACGACGCCGATCGCATCGAGCGCCTTGCCGGCGAGTTCGACGGACTCCGTGAACGTCACGCGGCCGCCCGATCCGGGCTCTCCGCTCGATGACGGGTCGGCGGTGTGCTCCGTTCACGCGGCAGCCGAGCACGACGCATCGTTCCGCCCTCCCTCCGTCCTCGGGGGGCATCCTTTCCTGGCGCGAGCGACGCGAAACGCCGTGGATGCGTCGCGCGGGTCCCCGTTCAGGAGGGAGCGGCAGCGGATCCCCGTGCGCCGTCGTCGTCCTTCGATTCGGCGGATCCGCGCTCGAAGAACCACTTCGAGGCGAGGACGAGCAGGAGAGCGCCGTAGGTGTCCGCGACGATCGAAACGAGGTACTCCGCGACGAAGTGCAGCGCGTAGCCGGGCCACAGCGAGGTGGACAGCTCCAGCGCCCGCTGGGTCTCTCGCCAGTCAGGCAGTTCGGCGAACCAATAGGCAACCGTCTGCACGAGCAGGAGCGTCACCAGGAAGATCGAGAGCGAGTGCTCGCGGAACCACGACTGCGGCTGCGCACCTTCACGTTCGGTCGACGGCCAGAGCTTCGGTCGACCCATGGACGGGATGCTAGGTGCGGTCGGAGCCCGCTTCCATCACCCGCGCGAGTCGTGGCGGTCCG
>DATHTO010000012.1:0-22284 GCA_035463115.1 Actinomycetota bacterium
AGACGCGTGGGCTCACGAGGTGGAGCCGCCTTCGCGTAGTCGTACGGCTCGAACGAGGGCAGGAACTCGGTCGGACGACCCTCGGAATGGTCGCCCGGCACGGTGGGCGGGTCGTCGCTCGTCGCCGCTGCGGCACCGTCGTCGACCGTCGGCTCGCCGATCGACGGCTCTGGCGCGTCGCGCGCGATCGTGGACGTGTCGTCGAGGGCCACGCCGACGGCGAGCGCGACCGCGATCACGGCGAGCGCGGCGACGAGACGGGCGGACCGCACGGCGGCATCGTAGCGGTGCCGCGTCCACCGACCGCCTCCACCGGATGTCGCCGGTCGGGATTACCGTGTCGGCGTGGAGACGATCCCGATCGAGCGGGACGCGGGCGACCGATGCGTCGTCATCGCGCCCGACTCGAAGCGCCTTCCGTGCGACGTGTGCGGGCATCCGATGGAGCCGGAGCACGCGCACTACCGCTGCCCGAGCTGCCATCACATCCTTCCCTGTTGCGGCTGGTGACGCCCGCGCTCGGCGACGCCGTCATACACTCCGCGCCGATGGCCGATCCTGTCCGTGCGCGCATGTGGGAATCCGGAGGGCGCTGGTTCGCCCAGCTCCTCGACGCGCCGATCTACCTCGAGGTCACGGGCACCAGCAAGCACGGCTGCCTCGGTGAGCTGCGGAAGGCGATCGGCGACGACGTGGTTCTGACCGTGGAGCTCGTGCCGCCCCTGGCCGGCGTCGCGGAGGCCGCCGAGATCATGGGATGGGACAAGCGTCGGGTGATCACCTACATCGACCGCGGGCACTTCCCCGAGCCCGTCGCGTCGCTCGCCGGCGGCCGTGTCTGGCTCCGGGAGGACGTCGAGGCGTACGCGGCGACGTGGCGCGCCCGCCGCGCCCAGGTCGACGGAGCGCGCGGTGCCGTCTGAGGAGGGGATCGGCCCCGCCGACCGCCGCCCTCCCGGCGACGGCCGACGGATCTACCTGATCCGCCACGGCAAGGCCGACCGGGGGTCGATGCGCGAAGCCCAGACGCCCCGAGGCGTCGCGGCCGACCCGCCCCTCGACGAGACGGGACGCGAGCAATCGCTCGCGCTCGCCCGTCGCCTCCGTCGCATGCCGCCGCCGGCAGCGATCCTGTGCTCGACGCTCACCCGCGCCCGCGAGACGATCGCGCCGTTCGTCGAGATGACCGGCGCCGATGTCGAGTACCGCGACGACATCGTCGAGTGGTTCGGCGGCGAGTGGGAGTTCAAGGAGTTCGAGGAGCTCCTCGTCGAGCACCCCGAGATCCCCCAGCGGATCCTCTTCCAGGACCCGATGTTCTACCTCGCGCCGGGTGGGGAACCGTTCGCCGGGTTCCAGCGCCGCTGCGTCGGCGCGATCGAAGGAGCCCTCGCGGAACATCCCGACGGCGACCTCTGGGTCGTCTGCCATGGCGGCGTCATCAACGCGTACGTCGGATGGGTCTTACGCGTCGAGGAGCAGGAGATGTTCTTCCTGCCGCCGAACACGAGCATCAACACGATCCGCGTCGCCGGCGACCGTCGGGGCCTCTGGTTCCTCGCCGACGACACGCACGTGACCGAGCCGGGGCTGTTCCCCGACGACGCGGCCGATGCGACCGATGAGGGACCGCCCGGCGCGGTCCTAGACTGACCCGACCAGCGCCGACCGTCGACACCGAGGAGGATCCCGTGGCCGTGAAGTTCCTGTCCCCGGAATGGGCCGACCAGCTCACGGCGGCGCTCAACGCCCGCGAGTCGTTCGAAGCCGCCGCGGCGGGCAAGAAGGCTCGCCTCCAGCAGGTGATCACCGGCGAGACCGAAACGCGGTACTGGATCGTGATCGACGACGGCACGATCGACATGGGGGTCGGGAACCTCGAACCGCCGATCGACGCCACGATCACGCAGAGCTACGAGACCGCCGTCGGGCTCGCGCAGCGGACCGTGAACCCGGTGACCGGGTTCATGCTCGGCAAGATCAAGGTCGACGGGAACATGGGCATGCTGATGGGCCTCACCGGTGTGCTCCAAGAGCTCCCCGAGGCGATGGCGACGATCGACACGGAGTACTGAGCCTCAGCGCGCCGCGACGCTGTACGTCCCCGACGCCCGCGCGAGCAACGTTCCGTCGGCCGCGACCACATCGGCGTCGGCGAACGCGATCTGGGAGCCGGCGCGCACGACGGTTCCGACGGCCTCGATCCGGCCGGGCGACGCCGGACGCAGGAAACGGACCGAGAGATCGATCGTCACGTGCGGCCGACCCGCGTCGATCGCCGTGCGCACGGCGAAGCCCATCGCGGTGTCGGCGAGCGTCGCGACCACGCCACCGTGGATCGTGCCGAGCAGGTTCTTCTGCGCGTCGGTCGTGTCGACGGCGAGTCGCACCCGTCCCTCGGCCGCCTCGACGACGTCGATCCCGAGCGTCGCGTGGAACGGCGACGCCGACACGCGTTCGCGAAGGTCCTGCAGGGCATCGGTCTGTCGGTCCATCCGCCTCCCTCGATGGTTGCGTAGTCTCCCACGGGATGCCTCGACGGCTGTTTGACGGCCTCGGGCGCCCCGGACAGAATCCCGTGAGCCGGGCCACCAGGCCCGGGGGAGACATGGAAACGGAGGGGAAGCATGCCGAGATGGCTCCGGACCCTCGTCCTGCCGCTGGTGGTGCTGAGCATGGTCGCCGCTGCGTGCGGAGACGATGGCGGCGAGGCCGGCGAGGGCGACGGCAACGGTGACGGCGAACCGACGTCGGAATGCAGCAGCGACATCCGGGTCGGCATGGCGCTCGACATCGGCGGACTCGGTGACAAGTCGTTCAACGACGCCGCGAACGCAGGACTGCAGCGCGCTCTCGAAGAGGGCATCGTCTGCGAGGAGAACACCGAGTTCATCGAGGCCGACGCAACGGGATCGAACCGCGACCAGAACGTCCAGGCGCTCGCCGACGACGGCTACGACCTGATCATCGGCGTCGGGTTCGCGTTCTCCGAGGGCATCGCCGCGATCGCGGCCGACTACCCGGACCAGAACTTCGCCGTGATCGACGGCTTCGCGAACGCGGTCGACGACAGCCTCACGAACGTCGCCGACCTCACGTTCAAGGAGCACGAAGGCTCGTTCCTGGTCGGCGCCGCCGCGGCGCTGAAGTGCGAATGCGACACGATCGGCTTCCTCGGCGGCCAGACCGGCCCGCTGATCGAGAAGTTCGAGGCCGGCTACGTCGCCGGCGCCCAGGAGGTCAACCCCGACATCGAGGTGCTCGTCGAGTACATCGGTGACGACACCACCGCGTTCAACAACGCGACGGCCGGCGAGGCGCTGTCGACGGAGATGTACGACAACGGCGCCGAGATCATCTACCACGCCGCCGGCGCGTCGGGCGGCGGTCTGTTCAACGCGGCCGTCAAGGAGGACAAGCTGGCGATCGGCGTGGACTCCGACCAGTACCTGACGGCGAGCGCCGAGCAGCAGCCGCTGATCCTGACCTCGATGCTGAAGCGGGTCGACACGGCGGTCTACGACGCGATCTCCCAGACCGCCGACGGGAACTTCACCACCGGGTTCCAGGTCTTCGGCATGGCCGAGGAGGGCGTCGACTACTCCCAGTCGAACACCGACGAGTTGACCGAGGACATCATCACCGAGGTCGACGCGTACAAGCAGCAGATCATCGACGGCGAGATCACGGGTCCCGAGACGCCGTAAGCGGCCGAGGTCCGTGACCGACACGATGACGACCGACACGGGGGCGGAGCGCACAGCTCCGCCCCTCGTCGTCCTCGAGCACATCACGAAGCGGTTCCCGGGCGTCGTCGCGAACGACGACGTGAGCCTCGAGCTCCGACCGGGTGAGGTGCACGCCCTCGTCGGCGAGAACGGCGCAGGCAAGTCGACGATGATGCGCGTGCTGTACGGCATGTATCCCGCCGACGCGGGACGCATCCTCGTTCGCGGCAACGAGGTGAACATCTCCTCCCCACGCGTGGCGATCGCGAACGGGATCGGCATGGTGCACCAGCACTTCGTGCTCGTCGATCCCTTCACGGTCACCGAGAACGTGATCCTCGGCGACGAAGGTCGGCATATCCTCGACATCGACGCCGCCCACGAGCGCGTCGGCGAGCTCGCCGAGCGCTACGGGTTCTCGGTGCGGCCGAGCGCCGTCGTCGAAGACCTCTCGGTCGGCGAGGAGCAGCGCGTCGAGATCCTGAAGGCGCTCTACCGAGGGGTCGACATCCTGATCCTCGACGAGCCCACGGCCGTGCTGACGCCGGGCGAGGCCAAGGACCTGTTCGCGAACCTCCGCTCCCTGCGGGCCGACGGGAAGTCGATCGTCTTCATCAGCCACAAGCTCGACGAGGTCCTCGAGATCGCCGATCGGATCACCGTGCTGCGTCGCGGCAAGGTCGTCGGAGAGACGACGCCGGCGCAGACGTCCAAGGCGAAGCTCGCCGAGATGATGGTAGGCCGGCCGGTGCTGTTCCGGCTCGAGAAGCCCGACGTCGAGCGCGGCGAGGCGGTCCTGAGGATCGACGGTCTCCTCGGCGAGGGCACGTTGAACGGCATCTCCCTCGAGGTGCACGCCGGCGAGATCGTCGGCATCGCGGGCGTCGAGGGCAACGGTCAGCGCGAGCTGGCCGAGACGATCATCGGTCTCCGGCATCCGGCGCAGGGATCAGTGGTGCTCAACGGCACCGACATCACCGGATGGTCCGTGAAGGACATCCGGAACCACGGCGTCGCCTACATCCCGGAGGACCGCCACGAGCAGGGCCTCGTCCTCGACATGACGCTCTGGGAGAACATCGCGCTCGGTCGGCACGACGACGCCGGATTCAGCGGCGGCCCCGGCGTCATGCTGATCCGCAAGATCAAGTCGCTCGCCGATCGGCTGATCCGGAAGTTCGACGTGCGCGCGCGGAGCATCGCCGTGACGGCGGGAACGCTCTCGGGAGGGAACCAGCAGAAGCTGATCCTCGCGCGCGAGCTCGATTCCGATCCGAAGCTGCTGATCGCCGCGCAGCCGACGCGCGGTCTCGACGTAGGGGCGATCGAGTTCGTGTGGCGGCAGATCCTCGAGCAGAAGGCCGCGGGCCGGGCCGTGCTGCTGATCTCGGCCGAGCTCGACGAGATCTACGCGCTCTCGGACCGGATCCTGACGCTGTACGAAGGCCGCATCACGGGGGAGTACGCGCCCGACGCGGAGCCCGAGGAGATCGGGGTCGGCATGCTCGGCGGCGATGGCGCGATCACGGAGGAGGCCAGTTGATGGCGGTCGAGTCGAAGATCCCGGCGGCCGCCCGTGGCGCTCGGCCCCAATGGCTGGAGAACGTGCTCGGACAGCTGCTGGCGCTCACGATCGCCCTCGTGATCGCCCTCGTGGCCGGCGCATTGATCATCATCGCGTACGGCGAGAGCCCGTTCGCCGTCTACGGCGCCATCGTGGAGTTCGCCGTCACGGACGATGGTCCCGGGTACGTGCTCGCGATCGCGACGCCGTTGATCTTCTCGGCGCTCGCGTTGGCGGTGTGCTTCAAGGCGGGCCTGTTCAACATCGGTGTCGAAGGCCAGTACCTCTTCGCGATGGTGCCCGCCACCTGGGCCGCCCTCGAGCTCGACTTCCTTCCCGGCCCGATCCACGTGCCGGTGATCCTGATCGCCGCGATGCTCGGCGGGATGTTCTGGGCGGCGATCCCCGGCGTGTTGAAGACGACGACCGGTGCGCACGAGGTCGTGACCACGATCATGCTGAACGGCATCGCGGTCAGCTTCCTCAGCTGGGCGCTGAACAACCCGCTGAGGTTCACCGAGTCCAGCGCCGGCACGAACGTGGACCTGCGCTCGGACCGCTTCGCCGACACGGCGCTCGTGGGCGACATGGGCCAGCTGTTCGGGTTCCGACCGTCGGCCCACCTCTCGTGGCTGTTCCCGCTCGCCATCGTCGCCGCGGTGCTCGTGTGGTTCCTGATCAAGCGGATGCGCCTCGGGTACGAAGCGCGTGCGGTGGGATCGTCGCCTGGGTCCGCGCAGGCCGGCGGCATCGGGATCGGCACCGTGCAGGTGAAGCTGTTCCTGATCTCGGGGGCGCTGGCGGGCCTCGTCGGCATGCAGCAGCTGCTCGCCGACAAGGGATACCTGCCGCAGAATTACCAGGCCCAGCTCGGCTTCACGGGGATCGCCGTCGCGTTCCTCGGCCAGAACAACGCGATCGGGATCATCTTCGCGGCGATCCTGTGGGGAGCGTTGTCCCGCGGCGAGTCGGCGCTGCAGATCCGCACCGACGTCCCGCGCGAGTTCGTGATCATCCTGCAGGGCATCTTGATCCTCGCGGTCGTGATCGTGTACCAGATCGCGAAACGTCGGCTGGCACGGCGTCAGCTCCAGCGCGCCGGCGCCGAGGAGCAGGAGCTCGAGGACACGTCCGGGCCACCCGCCGAGGTCGTGCTCGCGGAAGGGGAGCGCTGATGGACCTCACCGACCTCGGCGCGGCGATCGGGATCGCGTTCACGTACTTCACGATCATCTACCTGACGGGGCTCGGCGGTCTCTTCAGCGAGCGGTCCGGCATCGTCAACATCGGCCTCGAAGGCCTGATGATCATCGGCACGGTCACCGGGTCGTTCGGCACCCACTTCTTCACCACCGAGTTGGGCTGGGGGCTGCCGTGGGGTCCGGTGATGGGCCTCGCGTTCGGAGCGCTGTGCGGACTCATCTTCTCGAGCGTTCACGCGCTCGCGACGATCACGTTCCGGGTGGACCACATCGTGTCGGGCGTCGTGATCAACCTCGTCGCGGTCGGGCTCGCCCGCTTCCTGTCGCAGATCTTCTTCGGGCAGGCGACGCAGTCCGATCCGGGGCAGCCGCACCTGAACACGATCGACGTGCCGCTGCTGTCGGACCTCCCGGGGGGCCTCGGACGTGCGTTCGAGAACCTGTCGCCGGCCGTGTTCGTCGCCGTGCTGATGGTGTTCCCGGTGACGTTCGCGCTGTACCGCACGCGGTGGGGACTCCGTCTCCGCTCGACCGGTGAGAACCCGGAGGCGACCCGCTCGCTCGGCGTCCGCGTGGCGCCGCTCCGGTGGCAGGGGGTCCTGCTGTCCGGGCTGCTGGCAGGGCTCTCGGGAGCGTTCCTGTCGGTCGAGGTCCAATACAACTGGCGCGAGGGCCAGACGCTCGGGCTCGGGTTCATCTCGCTCGCGGCCTTGATCCTGTCGAACTGGAACCCCGTGCGGCTGATGGGGGCGGCCGCGCTGTTCGGCTTCGCGCAGGCCGTGCCGCTCCGGCTCTCCGACGCGCCCATCATCAGCGCGTTGCCGCCGCAGTTCATCCGGATGACGCCGTACGTCGTGACGATCGTCGCGATCGCGGGCTTCGTCGGACGCGTGCGTCCTCCCGCCGCGGCCGGTCGCGCCTACGAGGGCGCCGGAACGAGCTGATCGCCGCCGCTCACGCTTCGGTGCCGTGGAGACGGTCGCCGAAGTCGCCGAGCCCCGGCATGATGAACCCGACGTCGTTCAGTTGGCGGTCGAGCGCTCCGGTCACGATGGGTACGTCGGGATGTTCCGAGGCCATCCGGCGGACGCCTTCGGGCGCGGCGACGACGCAGACGAACGAGATCGACTTCGGGCTCGCGTGCGCCTTCACGTGGGTGACCGCCGCGGCGCCCGATCCTCCCGTCGCGAGCATCGGATCGAGGATCAAGGCGCGCCGGCCGTCCATCGGCGGCAGCTTCGCGTAGTAGTCACGCGGCTCGAGCGTGTGCTCGTCGCGCTCCATCCCGAGGTATCCGACCACCGTGTCGGGGAACAGGTCGGTCGCCGCGTCGAGCAGACCGAGCCCGGCGCGCAGGACCGGGATCGCGACGAGGCGTTCCGACAGCCGCACGCCGTCGGTCTCCTCGATCGGGGTCATCACGCGGATCGGTTCGACGCCCAGATCGCGGGTCGCTTCCACCACGAGCAGCCAGCCGAGGCGCCGGGTGAGCTGCCGGAAGTCCGAAGGGTCGGTGCGTCCGTCGCGCAGGCGCGCCAGCAGGTCGCCGGCGAGCGGATGGTCGAGGACGGTGAGCGCCATCGAGCGGGATGCTAGCGGCTCGGGCGGATCGCCGCGCCGTGCGGCACGGGCGGAGCCTCGCTTGTCACGTCGGCCCTGGTCGGGCATCATGTCGCCGGCATGCAGCGCAACCTCTGCTCCTTCGGCGGCTCCTGGTTCTTCTACGCGGGCGAGCGCCCGGCGTAGTCGCCAGCAGCCACCGAGCAGCAGCGACGGCCCCGGGCGAGACCCGGGGCTTTCCCTTCCCCGGGAGCACCTCTCTTCCCTGGGCCCGACGGACGGGCGGCGGGGCCGACCGCTCCCGGGACGACAGGAGGTCGACGGATGGTCGTGGTGATGACGGCGGAGGCGAGCGACCTCGACATCGAGGCCGTCTGCGAGAAGGTGCGGAACGTCGGCGGCGAGGCGTTCGTTTCGCGCGGGGCCGTCCACACGGTGGTCGGGCTCGTCGGAGACACCGAGCGCTTCGAGGCGATCCCGTTCGCGCAGCTGCCGGGCGTCGACCACGTGATCCGCATCGGCAAGCCCTACAAGATGGTGTCGGCGGATCTCCATCCGACGCCGTCGACCGTCAAGATCGGGCCCGCCGCGGTGGGTCGCGACTCGTTCACGCTGATCGCCGGTCCGTGCGCCGTCGAGAGCTACGAGCAGGCGATCGTCGCGACGAAGGCGGCGAAGGCCGCGGGCGCCACGATCCTGCGGGGCGACGTCTTCAAGCCGAGGACGTCGCCGTACTCGTTCCAGGGGCTGGGGGAGCAGGGCCTCGAGATCCTCTCCGAGTGTCGTGCCGAGACCGGGCTCCCGATCGTCGTGGAGGTGGTCGACGTGTCGCACGTCCAGCACGTCGCCGAGGTGGCCGATTGCATCCGCGTCGGAACGCGGAACGCCCAGAACTTCGAGCTCTTGAAGGAGTGCGGACTCACGCACAAGCCGGTGATGCTGAAGCGCGGGCTCGCGATGACGATCGACGAGTGGCTGCAGGCGGCCGAGTACGTGGCGCAGCGCGGCAACTCCGACGTGATCCTGTGCGAGCGCGGGATCCGCACGTTCGAGCCCGCGACCCGCAACACCCTCGACCTCGCGGGCATGGCCGTGGCGCAGCACGAGAGCCACCTGCCGGTGATCGTGGACCCGTCGCACGCGGTGGGCAAGCGTCACCTCGTGGCGCCGATGGCGCTCGCCGCCGTCGCCGCGGGCGCCGACGCCGTGATGATCGACGTGCACCCCGATCCGGAGCACGCCCTCTGCGACGGTCCGCAGGCGCTGCTGCCGGAGGAGGTCGACGATCTCGGACGACGCTGCGCCGCGGTCGCACGCGCGATCGGTCGACGCGTCGCCGAGGCCGGCTGACCGACGCCGCGCCGTTCCGTCGTCGTGATCGAGGGTCGGAGGCCGGCCGCGTGCCCGCGGGATCTCAGACGCTCGCCGGCACGTTCGGCGTGAGCTCGTAGACGTCGCAGGTGCCGCGCCACCGCTGCAGGCTCTCGTCTGGCGCCCCGACCCGGCTGCGACGGCGATCGACGAGCAGCTTGGCGGCCTGCTCCCATTCCGGTCCCTCGAGCTTCCGCGCCGACGCCGTGTACTCGTCGAGCGCGGTGTCGCGCCCCTTGCGGCGGGTCACGACCACCCATTCGTTCGCGTCGGCGGCGCCGGGGATCGTCTGTTCCTGCGGACCGGGCTCGCGCTGGGACAGCACGTAGAGCTTGCCGTCCTTGTACGCGAACCACGACGGGATCGTCCGACGCTTGCCTCGGACGACCGTGCCGACCCACGCGACGTCGGACTTCCGGAACCCGTCCTCGACGTCCTTCGGGAGCTTCGACGGCGAGAGCTGGACGAACACGGGGAGCTCGATCTCGCCGAGGATCTGGTCGTCGACGATGAACGACGCCACGTAGGTCCCCGTCTCGTCGAACACGGCGTGATCCACGGCGTCGAGGAGCGTCGTGAGGTCGAACATGCCCACCATCCGCTGGATCCGCGGGCCCCAGCGCCAGATCAGCCGGCCCGACGGTCCGAAGAAGCGGATCTCCTCCTGCACGAAGCCGACCGGCACCTTGTAGGCGCGGAACAGCACGAAGGGGAGCGCAGGGCCGGGCTGGCCCGTCAGGTAGATCGCGTCCGACGCGTTCTCGCCCTCGGCCTCCCACACGCGCCGGTCGACGGCGGCCGCTGCGACGAGCTCACCCACGGGTTCCATCGGGGCGGGATGATACCGGGTGCCGAGCGGCCGCCCCGTGGCCGCCCACCGGCGCCGTCAGACCGTGCGGGAGAGCCAGAGCGTCGGCTCGTCGAGCTCCGGCAGGCTCGGCAGCGCCTCAGGTGAGTCCCACATCCGCGCGAGCGTCGGCTCGTCGCTCGCGGCGACCACCGCGTCGCAGAACGCCCGTCCCTTCGCGTACTGCTCCTTCTTCATGTCCACACCGAGGAGCCGTTCGAAGACGGGATCGCCGTGTTCGCCGTCCCGGTAGCGGCGCATCGCCTCCTGGATCATCGCGGCGGATCCCAGCAGCTCCGCGGCGAGGCCGTGCATCACGTGGTCCGCGTAGCCCTCCGCCGAGGCCATGAACGCTTGGATCCGGCCGAGCTTGAGCCGCTGCTCGTCGTCCAGCACGGCGCCGAACAGCGGGTCGTCGCCCCCGAGCGCCCGCTGCAGCCCTTCGGGATCCGACGGATCGAGCGCCGCGAACCGCTGCTGGAGGTCGGCGACGTCGATCTCGAGGGTGGAAAGGAAGTCGTCGACGAGCTCGACGAACCGTTCGCGGGTCCACGGGCGGGCGAACTCGAAGCGGTGCGTCACCTCGTGGAGCGCGACGAACGTTCGGAACTCCACGGGATCGAGCGACCAGTCGCGTTCGAAGCGAGCGATGTTCGGGACCACGAAGAGCAGCGCGCTCGAGCCGCCACGCGGAACGGCGATGTCGTACTGCCCGAACACCTGTTGCGCGAGCGCGCCGATCACGGTGCCGATCTGGGTCCCCTGCAGCAGCGGTCCGATCATCGATAGGACGCCGCCGACGCCGCCGCCCTCCGCCGGCATCTGATCGCGAAGGGCGCGTTCGGTGGCCGCGGCGGCCCTCGTCGCCGCGGGCTCGAGCAGACCTCTGAGACCCTCGAGGTTGGCGCGGACCCATTCCGCTCGCCGCGCCGCACGCACCTGGGCGACGTCGCCCGGGGGGTCGAGGCCGGTGAAGCGCGCGACGTGGAGCTCCGCGACCCGCACCGCCTCGTCGAGCGTCCTGCGATCGTCGTCCGTCGGATCGCGGTCGTCGCCCGCTTCGGCCGCGCTCGCCACCCCGACCTGGCGCGCGAGCTCCCAGTTCACCGGCCCCGAGGACGACGCCATGACGCGCTGGAGCTCGCGGAAGAGCGGCGCGTCGCGGAAGGCATCGGGCTCGGAACCGCCGAACGGGAACCCGAAGCCTCCAGGTGTCTCGCTCATCGGGTCTCGCTCCGGGCGCCCATCCGAGCCATCGTACGGCGTCCCCGCCGAACGACCGCCGCTACGATGAGCTCCCGATGGGTGGTGGCCGTGGTCTTGGAGCGGGTGGTCCCGAGGCCGTCCTCGTGCGGATCACGGCCGACGCGCTCTCGGTCGACGACGCGGTCCGCTACGTGGCCGATCCGGGTGCGGGCGGCACGTGCGTGTTCATCGGAACCGTGCGCGATCGTTCCGACGCCGGCGACGTGACCGACCTCACGTACGAGGCGTGGACCGAGCTGGCGGTGGCGCGTCTCCACGAGCTCGCGGCCGAGGTCGCCGAGCGCTGGCCGGTGCGTCGTATCGCCCTGCTGCACCGCACAGGCCAGCTGCGGATCGGCGAGACGAGCGTCGTGGTCGCCGTGTCGGCGCCGCACCGCGCCGAGGCGTTCGACGCGTGCCGGCACGCGATCGAGCGGCTGAAGCACGACGTGCCGATCTGGAAGAAGGAAGGGCTCGTCGACGGCGACGCCCACTGGGTGATGGGCGCCTGACGTGGGCCGCGATCTCGCGATCGACCTCGGGACGGCGAACGTCCTCGTGTACCGCCAGGGCGCCGGCATCGTGTTCGACGAGCCGTCGCTCGTCGCGCTCGACGCGTCGGACGGTCGCGTCCTCGCGGCGGGGGACGACGCCGCGAGGATGATCGGGGGCGACGGCGGCAACGTCCTCGCGATGCGGCCGCTGCGCGACGGCACGATGACGGAGTACGACGTGACGGCGCGCATGCTCGAGGTGATCGTGCGCAAGATCGGCACGGGTCGGCTCTCGCGGCCTCGGGTCCTCACGTGTGTCCCGTCGCTCAGCTCCGCCGTCGAGCGCCGCGCGATCGAGGAGGCCGTCGGAGCGGCGGGAGCGAGGCAGGTCACGCTGGTCGAGGAGCCCCTCGCGGCGGCGATCGGCGCCGGCCTCCCCGTCCACGAGCCCGTGGGAAGCCTCATCGTCGACATCGGCGGCGGTCGCTCCGAGATGGCCGTCGTGTCGATGGGAGGTGTCGTCGAGGGACGGTCCGTGCGCGTCGGCGGCTACGACCTCGACGCCGCGATCCGCGAGCACCTGCGGAGCAGCTACGAGGTCGCGATCGGCGAGAAGGCCGCCGAGGAGCTGAAGATCGCGATCGGCTCGGCCTTCCCGCACGGAACCGCGCGACGGGCGATCGTGGTGGGCCGCGAGCTCTCCTCGGGGAACACCGTCGAGGTCGAGCTGTCCGAGGACGAGCTGCGTGCGGCGATGGCGTCACCGATCCGGGGGATCGTCGACGCGGCGCGCGCGACGCTGGCCGAGGCGCCGCCCGAGCTCACGCATGATGTGCTCGACACGGGCATGTTCCTGACGGGAGGCGGGAGCCTGCTGCGCGGGCTCGACATGCTGCTCGCGCAGGAATGCGAGGTGCCGGTGCACGTCACCGAGGATCCCCTGCGGACCGTGGTCCACGGGGCCGGCCGCATGCTGGAGCATCTCGAGGACTACCGGAGCGCGTTCCAGCTGGTGCGGCGGCATTGAGGACCGACGGGAGGCGCGGTGGGCTACGAGCGGATCGGTGACGGGGAGACGGGATGACGTTCTCGATCGTCGGATACGACCCTGCGAACGGCGACCTCGGCATCGCCGTCGCGTCGAAGTTCATCGCGGTCGGCGCCGTGGTGCCGTACGCCGAGGCCGGCGTCGGCGCCGTCGCCACGCAGGCGTGGGCGAACACGGCGTTCGGCCCCGACGGTCTCGCGCGGATGCGCTCGGGCGCATCGGCGTCCGAGGCGCTCGCCGCCCTCGTCGACGCCGACGTGGATCGCGACGACCGACAGGCGGGGGTCGTCGACGCCACCGGCGTGGCTGCGACGTTCACCGGCGAGCGCTGCATGGACTGGGCCGGTGGCCGGACCGGCGACCACGTCGCCGTGCAGGGAAACATCCTCGTCGGGCCCGAGGTCGTCGATCGGGCCTTCCGCGCGTTCGAGGAGACCGAGGGCGACCTGTGCGACAAGCTGATGGCCGCCCTGCTCGCGGGCGACGCCGCGGGCGGTGACCGACGCGGTCGCCAGGGCGCAGCGCTCCTCGTCGTGCGCGAGGGCGGTGGGTACGAGGGGCGGAACGACCGCTACATCGACCTGCGGGTCGACGATCACCCCGCAGCGCCCGACGAGCTGGCCCGGGTGTTCCGCGTGTGGGACGACCTGGTCCTCGTGCGGGACGACCCGGCGCTGGAGGCGACACCCGCTCTCGTCGGCGACCTGCAGCGGCGCCTCCGCGCGCTCGGCCGTCTCGACGCCGACCCGTCCGGCATCCTCGATGCCCCGACGATCCGTGCGCTCGAGGACTGGGCCGGCGAATACAACCTCGAGGGGCGATTGCGCGACGACGGGACGCTCTCGCGCTACCTGCTGATCGAGATCCGCGACGTCACGCCCGAGATCCCGTCGCCCGACGTCGACCTCGACACCGCCGAGCGCGCAGGCGGCGACGAGCGCTAGAGGGGCTGCGGGTCCGCCCCTCCGACGCCGCCGAAGACCTTGCCGATCAAGACGCCGAGCGCGTAGATCGAGATCGCGAGCGCGATGCCGGCGACCGCGACCGCGACGAGCAGCCCGAGGACCCCCGTCAGCCGGGCCTGCCAATCGTGGCGGCTCTCCTGCACGGGGACGTACGACATCCCCGGTCCCGGGTCGGGCGGCGGGCCGACGGATGCGGCCGGCGCCCGCTCGCCGAAGCCTGCGATGCCCATCGGCCCGACGCCGCGGAGCGTCGCGAAGAACACCGCCACGCCGACGGCGACGGCGACCACGAAGACGATCAGGTACCCCATCGCCCTTCCGGTTCCCCTCCTCCCGCGCGACATGCGTGCGGACGTGCGGAGCGTACCCCGCCTCCGCCGATCCACGTCCGAAGGTCGGCCGTGCGCGGAACGCCCGTAGCATGGGTCGCAAGCGATGCCACGCGTCTTCCGCATGGCCCTGTGGGGCCTCGTGTTCATCATCCCGGCGACCCTCGGGTTCCTCCGGCTCCCGTACTACGGGATCGGCCCGGGGCCGGTCCGCGACGTCGCTCCGCTGATCCGCTTCGACGGTCTCGAGCGGTTCGACAGCGGCGGGCGGTTCGTGCTGACGACGGTCCGGTGGCAACAGCTCACCCCGTTGATGGCGGTCCGCGTCTGGCTGGACGACACGTGGCGAGCGGTCGACCGTGAGGAGCTGTTCCCGCCGGGACTGGATCGCGACGAGGAGCTCGCCCTGTCGATGGCCCAGATGGACCAGAGCCAGATCCACGCGGCCTCGGTGGTGCTGCAGGAGCTCGTCGGCTACCCCGATGAACACCGGCCCGGGGCGCTCGTCGAGGTCGCGTTCCCTCCGTGTCCGGCGTACGGGCGGCTCTTCCCCGGCGAGATCGTCACGGCGATCGACGGGGAAGCGGTCGGCTCGCTCGACGAGGCCGACCGCTTGCTCGAGGGCGCCGAGGCCGGAGAGGAGCTCAGGTTCGACGTGCTCTCGGGCGAGGAGCGCCGGCAGGTCGCGATCGCGCCGCGACGATGCGTCGACGGTGAGGACGACGCGTTCTTCGGCGTGCGGCTCGTCGCGACCTTCCCGATCGACGTGTCGATCGAGAGCGCCGACGTCGGCGGCCCCTCCGGCGGCTTGATGTTCGCGATCGCGCTGTACGACCTGCTGACCCCCGGCGACCTCACCGCCGGCGCGACGATCGCCGGCACCGGCACGCTCGATCTCGACGGCTCGGTCGGAGCCATCGGCGGCATCGACGACAAGATCGTGGCCGCACAGGACGCAGACGCGTCGTTGTTCCTCGTTCCCCGTGAGAACCTGAAGGAACTGCGCAGCGTCGACACCGGCGACATGCGCGTCGTCCCCGTCGAGACGTTCGACGAGGCGCTCGACGCCCTCCGCCAGGCGGGCGGCGACGACGAGGCGGAGACGGTGCCGCTCACCGCCTGAGCGGCACGATCACGGCGATCGGAAGGGGATACCGAGGGATGGCGACGACGGCGGTCAGGATCGGCTCTCGGCCACGGCGGTGGCCGGTCTACCTGCTCGTCGGGGCCGTGTCGCTCGCGATCGTGTTCACGATCCTGTCGGGGTTCGTGATCGACGTGTTGTGGTTCCGTGAGGTCGACAAGAGCTCCGTGTACTGGACCACCCTGCAGACGAAGGCCCTGCTCGGCGTCGTCTTCGGAGCAGCGTTCTTCGCGCTGCTGTACGTCAACCTCCTGATCGCGCAGTGGCTCACGCCGCAGACGCGGGTGCTGACCCCCGATCAGGAGGTCCTCGAGCGGATCCGCGACAGCGTGGACCCGTACGTCCGGTGGCTGTTGCCTCTCGGCGCACTCGTCCTCGCCGTGTTCGTCGGCATCGGCGTCTCGGGTGAATGGGACACGTTCGCCCTGTGGCGGAACTCGGCCGACATCACGTTCGGACGCACCGAGGAGCAGTTCGGGCGTGACCCCGCCTTCTACGTGTTCACGCTGCCATGGTTGCGGTTCGTCCAGGGATGGCTGTTCTCGAGCCTCGTCGGCGTCACGGTGCTCACAGCCCTCGCCCATGTCGTGTGGGGCGGGATCCGTCCACAGGCGCCGGTGTTCGCCGACAAGGTCGCCCCGGCGGTCCGCGCCCACCTGTCGGTGCTGCTCGGACTCATCTTCCTCGTGAAGGCGTGGGGCTACTGGATCGGCCGGTTCGACCTGCTGACGAGCCATCGAGGCTACGTCCAAGGCGCCTCGTACACCGACGTGAACGCGCAGATCCCGGCGCTCACGTTCCTCACCGTGGTGGCCGTGATCTGCGCCGTGCTGTTCTTCGTCAACATCCGCGTGCGCTTGTGGAGCCTGCCAGTGATCGCGGTGGTGCTGCTCGGCGTCGTGTCGGTGTTGCTCGGCGCGGCGTATCCGGCGTTCGTGCAGCAGTTCCGGGTGCGCCCGAACGAGCAGCAGTACGAACGCGACTTCATCGGGCGCAACATCGCCGGAACGCGAGCGGCCTTCGGGCTCGACCAGATCGTGCAGGAGCAGCGTGACGTCGGAACCGGCCTCAGCGTGGAGCAGCGTGCCGCCAACGAGATCACGATGGAGAACATCCGGCTGTGGCGGCCCTCGATCCTGCTCGAGAGCTTCCAGTCGCTGCAGCGGATCCGCCAGTACTACGAGTTCCCCGACATCGACGTCGACCGGTACGAGACGGCCGACGGGCTCCGCCTGCTGATGCTGTCGCCGCGGGAGATCATCCAGCGAGGGATCCCGCAGAGCGGCCAGACGTGGACGAACCAGCACCTCACCTACACGCACGGGTTCGGCGTCGTCGCCGCCCAGGTCAACACCGCGACCACCGAAGGACAGCCCCGGTTCACGCTGCAGGACATCCCACCCCAGGGCGATCCGCCGGTCCCGCCGATCGACGTCGAGCGAGCCGGCATCTACTTCGGCGAGATCGGAGCCCCCGACACGACGCCGTTCGTCGTCGTCGGCACCCCGAACGAGCTGGACTACGAGGGTGGCGGCACGAACCCGTACGCGGGCGACGGCGGCATCCCCGTCGGCAACCTCGTGCAACGCGCGATGTTCGCGTGGAAGTACCGCGACGTGAACCTCTTGACCACGGGGCAGATCACGGACTCGAGCCGCATCCTCATCAACCGCGACATCGAGACGCGGGTGCCGAAGGCGGCGCCGTTCCTCGGCTTCGACGCCGACCCGTACATGGCCGTGATCGACGGTGAGGCGAAGTGGATCTGGGACGCCTACACCGTCTCGAACGAGTACCCGTACTCCGAATCGATCGACGTCGCGACCGCGCTCGACCTCCGCGGCCCGCCGGCCCCGATCCTCCCCGCGGAGCTCAATTACATCCGGAACTCCGTCAAAGTGGTCGTCGACGCCTACGACGGAGAGATGACGTACTACGCGGATCTCTCCGAGCCGATCGTCGCGGCGTGGGCACGGGTGTTCCCCGGCTTGCTCACCGACATCAGCGAGGCGAGCGACTCGCTGGAGGCCCACTTCCGGTACCCGGAGAACCTGTTCCAGATCCAGGCGACGCACTACGCGAACTACCACGTCACCGATCCCGACGTCTTCTATCAGAAGCAGGACTTCTGGCAGGTGCCGGCCGATCCCACGCAGGGCGTGCAGGCGACGACGGAAGGGACCGTCACGCCGGTGGCGACGACCGATACCGTGCCGCGACTGCGGCCCTCGTACATGCTCTCGCGTCTGCCCGACGACACCGAGGAAGCGTTCCGGCTCGTCCTCCCGTTCGTGCCTGAAGGGCGGGCCAACATGGTGGCCTGGCTGACCGCGTCCTCGGATCCGGACGACTACGGCAGCCTGATCGCGTACCGGTTCCCGACGGGGCGCAACATCGAGGGACCGTCGCAGATCTTCGCGCGCATGAACCAGGACGAGGCGTTCTCCCGTGAGCGGACGCTGCTCGGACAGACGGGATCGCAGATCCTGTTCGGTGACTTCCTCGTGATCCCGGTCGAGGACACGTTCCTGTACGTGCAGCCCGTGTACGTGCGCGCCCAGCAGCAGGCGTCGCTCCCGGAGCTGAAGTTCGTGTTGGTGGTGAACGGCAGCGGGCAGGAGGTCTCGATCGGGTCCACGCTCGACGAAGCGCTCGACGCGGCGATCGGCGACGACGGCGAGGAGCCGCCGGAGCCGACCGAGCCCGGCGAGCCGACGGAGCCGACGGAGCCGGTCGGCCCGATCGACCGGCAGATCGAGCAGCTGCTCGCCGAGGCGCTGACGCACTTCGTGGCGGCCGACGAGGCCCTGCGGGAGGGCGACCTCGCCACGTACCAGCAAGAGATCGCGGAGGCGGAGGCCCTCGTGGCGCAGGCCGAGGCGCTCGTCGCCGCTCGGGGCGGCGGCGGGCAAGGCGGTGACGGCCAAGGGGGCGACGGGGACGACGCCGAGGCGTCACCCGCGCCCGACGGCTGATCGCCGGTCGCGATCGCGCGTGCCCGTCTACGCCTCGGGCAGCCGGAAGCCCAGCTCGGCAGGCACGTCCGCGACGTCCATCTGGGCCTTCTGCAGCCTGCCCGAGTAGTCCCAGTTCATCGCCTGCCAGCGCGTGAACTGGTCGAGCACCCAGACGCCGGACTGACGGGAGCCGTTCCCGCTGCGGCCGTTGCCGCCGAAGGGCAGATGCGCTTCGGCGCCCGACGTGGAGTTGTTCACGCTCACCATCCCCGCCGAGATCCGCTCGCGGAACCGGAACGCGTGCAGCGGGTCGGTCGTGTAGATGCTGCTCGAGAGACCGTAGCCGTGGCCGTTCGCGAGGGCGATCGCCTCGTCGAAGGTCTCGAACGTCGCGACGCCGACGATCGGTCCGAACGTCTCGGTCCGGGCGATCTCGTCGTCGGCGACGACGCCGTCGACGATCGTCGGGTGCATGTAGATGCCCTTCGTCGCATCGCCGACGAACCCGTCGCGGGGGCTGTCGGCGCCGACCCGACCGGTCGCGGTCGATCCGAGCACGTTGTGGTGGTCGCGGACCAGGTCGAGCCAGCCTTCGAACCGCTCGGCGAACCGCGCCGAGATCATCGGCCCGTACAGGACCGGCTGCGTCGGGTCGCCGATCGGCGCCTCGCCGACCGCCTTGCCGAACCGGGCGACGAAGTCGTCATGCACGTCGTGATGGACGATCACGGTTCCGAGCGAGGTGCAGCGCTGGCCCGCCGTGCCGAACCCGCTGAAGAGCGCACCCTCGACGGCGAGGTCGAGGTCGGCGTCGGGCATCACGACGAGGGGGTTCTTGCCGCCGAGCTCCAGGCATGGCGACTGCAGGTGCCGTCCGCAGAGCTCACCGATCCGACGTCCCACGTCGGTCGACCCCGTGAACCCGACCTTGTCGAGCACCCCCTCGTCGAGCGCTCGCTCGAGGCCGGCGAACGTCTGCGCCCCGTCGGCGAGCACGAGCTGGAACACGCCCGTCGGGAAGCCGGCGTGCAGGAACAGCTGCGCGAACGCCTCGGCGGTCGCCGGCGTGTACTCGGCCGGCTTCCACACCACGGTGTTCCCGCACAAGAGCGCCGGCACGAGGTACCACGACGGAACGGCGACGGGGAAGTTGCCCGCGGTCACGATCGCCGCCGTTCCGACCGGGGTGCGGAACGTGAACAGCTGCTTGTCGGGCATCTCCGACGGGACGGTCATCCCGTACAGGCGCCGCCCCTCGGACAGGAAGAAGGTGCAGGTGTCGACGACCTCCTGCACCTCGCCGCGCGATTCCGCGATCGGCTTGCCGATCTCGCGGGTGATGAGCGCGGCGAGCGCCTCGAGGTTGTCCTCCACGAGGCGTCCGAGCTGCTGGATCGCCCGTCCACGGACGGGCGCCGGCGTCGCGGCCCACGCCCGTTGCGCTCCGTGCGCGCGCCGGCACGCGTCCACGAACGTGCTCGCGTCGCCGAGCCGAGCGTCGGCGACGACGTCGTCGACGTCCGCCGGGTTCACGATCGTCAGGGCGCCTCCGGGGGCGTCGTCGACGGTCCGTCCATCCAGGAGCGAGGTCACGGTCCGGGTCACGCTCGCGATGCTACCGCCGCTCCGGACGACGGGCTGCGCGGCGTCGTGCCTCCACGACGTTCGCGGAACCGGTCAGCAGGTGACCACGTTGGGCGGTACCGTCGAGGCATGGACTACCGACTCGAACTCATCACCGTGCCCGTGTCCGACGTCGACCGCGCGAAGGCCTTCTACGAGCAGGTCGGCTTCCACGTCGACAACGACGCCGTCGTGCACGACGGTCTGCGGTTCGTGCAGATCACGCCGCCGGGATCGGCGTGCTCGATCGCGATCGGCACGGGACTCACCGATGCGGCACCCGGTTCGGCGGCCGGGCTCCAGGTCGTCGTCGACGACGCGCGAGCCGCCCGGGACGAGCTCGTCGCGCGCGGGATCGACGTCGGCGAGATCCAGGAGATGCCGTGGGGCACGTTCGTGATGTTCCGCGATCCCGACGGGAACCCCTGGGCCGTCCAGCAGCTCCCGGCGCGCGCGTAGCGGTCCCACCGCGCGGTACGTCGACCGCGGCTGCCGCGTCGCGCGTTCCGTGAAGTACGGTCCGGCCATGCGTGCGCCGGCGTGGTGGGCACGAGCCGCTACCGTCTTCCTGTCGATCGGGGAGTGTCCCGGCGAATCCGAGGTGCGGCGGAGCGGTCGACGGGTGTTCCTGGTCGCGTTCGTCATCGCGACGGTGCTGACGATCCCGCAGATCGTCCAGGACTTCGTCGCCGGCTACCGCTGGGTGGCGATGCTGAACGTCGTCGCGGTCATCGTTCCGGTCGGGCTCCTCGCGGCGATGTGGCGATGGCCCTGCCGGTTCGACCTGCTGCTGTCGGGCATGTTCGCCGTGGTCATGCTCGCCACCCTCGGGGAGGTCGTGCTGTTCGGCGGCCTCCTCTCGTCTGGCATCGTTCCGATCTTCGGCCTCGTCGTCGCGCTCGCGGTCCTGCTCGTCGCGGGGACCCGGCTCGCGATGGTGTGGTTCGGCGTCTACTTCGCCGTCGTCGTGTTCTCGCTGTTCAGCGACCGGTGGATCGAGCCGCGGTACATGCTCGCAGACCCGGCTGCGGACGCGGCGTTCAACCTCGTGGCGACAGGCATCGTCACCGTGGCGGTCATGGTGTACTTCGTGCGACAGCGCGACATGTTCCAGCGTCGATCCGACGCTCTGCTGCACAACGCGCTCCCCGACGTGATCGCCGCTCGTCTCCGGAACGGCACCGCACGCATCGCGGACGACGTGCCAGCCGCGTCGGTGCTGTTCGCCGACGTCGTCGATTTCACGCCGATGTCCGCGACGCTCACGCCGGCGGAGCTCGTCGGGCTCCTCGACGAGCTGTTCACGGCGTTCGACGGGCTCGTGGCCGAGCTCGGTCTCGAGAAGATCAAGACCGTGGGAGATGCGTACATGGTCGCGGCCGGCGTTCCGGTCGCCCGGGACGACCACGCCCCGGCGGTCGCCGAGCTCGCCCTCCGGATGCGGGCGCACGTGGCCGGAACCACCTTCGGCGGGCGACAGCTGCAGATCCGGATCGGCATCGCGTCGGGCCCCGTCACGGCCGGGGTGATCGGCACGCACCGGTTCGCGTACGACCTGTGGGGCGACACGGTGAACATGGCGAGCCGGATGGAGTCGAGCGGCGTCGCCGGTTCGATCCAGGTCACGCCGGACACCTACGAGCTCCTCCGCGACGGGTTCCGGTGCCAGCCGCGTGGCCCGATCCGGGTGAAGGGCAAGGACGAGATGTTCACGTACCTGCTGCTCGAGCGACGAGCGCCACCGCCGGAGCTGTCCGATCGCCAGCCGGTCGGGTGATCGCCCGGCATCGTGGCGACGGACGGGCGGCTCGGATTGGCGCTCCGGGGTGCCTCCGCTAGCATCGTCGTGCGGGGTGGAGCAGTCCGGTAGCTCGCTGGGCTCATAACCCAGAGGTCGTAGGTTCAAATCCTACCCCCGCGACTCTCGAGGGCGCCCGTGGGCGCCCTCGTTCCGCGTCCGAGGCCCGCGCGGAGCCGCGCCTCGCCCTACACTCTGGCCGTGCGCTCCTTCCCGGGTCTTGCGCGCGTCGTCGTCGCGTTCGCCGTCGCTTCCGTCGCGTGCCTGCAGCCGGTCACCGTGTCGGCTGCCCCGGTCGTCCGGACGCCGATCGAGCCGCGGTCGGTCGTGGAGCTGCGCAGCGATGCCGACGCGCGCACCTGGCGCGGCACGATGTCGATCGCCTTCAAGAACGCCGATCCGGCTCCCC
>DATHTO010000013.1:0-10555 GCA_035463115.1 Actinomycetota bacterium
AGGTCGGGGCGGCCGCCGTAGGTCCCCAGCCCGGGACCCGACGGAACGATCCGATGGCACGGGATCCAGAGCTCGACGGGGCAGTGGCGAAGCGCGTGCCCGGCGGCCCGCCATGCGCGCGGTCGTCCCGCTGCGGCCGCGACGTCGCCGTAGGTACGGAGCTCGCCGAACGGCACGTCGATCGTGGCGGCGTAGACGTCGCGCCAGAACGGCGTCCGGGCGACGGACAGATCGACGGGCGACGACAGCGTCCGGGAGCGGTTCGCGAAGTAGGCCCGCGCGTCCGCCCGGACGGCGCGCAGCCCGCGGTCGTCCCGGCGGATCGCCACGTCGTGCCGCGCCTCGAGCTCCGCGACCGAAGCGCGGAACGCCACGCCCAGATCGGCGGCCACGATGCCACGGGCGCCGACGACCGTGACGAGCGATCCGAGCGGCGTGTCGATCGCCGTGGCGCGCCACTCGCCTTCGCGGGAGCCGTTCAGATCGGCGGCCACGGGAACGGCCGTCCGGGCCCGGGTTCCGGGAAGACGCCGAGACGGAGGACGGCGTCGACCCGCCGACGCGTCGCGGCGACCTCCTCCGGCGACAGCAGCGCCCCGAGGGCGCGTTCCGCGGCGCCGCCGACGTCGAGCTCGTGTCGGAACCGCCGGAGGTCGTCGATGGTCTCCGGCGGGAACGGCTCTCCGACGAACGCCCAGATCACGGTGCGCAGCTTCGGCTCGTCGCTGAAGCACACGCCGTGGTCGATCACCCAGATCGTGCCGGCGGCGTCGAGGAGGCAGTGGCCGGCCTTGCGGTCGGCGTTGTTCACGACGAGGTCGAACAGCGCCACCCGTCGGAAGGTCTCCCCGTGGCGCCCGTCGGCCTCGAGGGTGAAGTAGTGCGCCGACGGATCGGCGTCGACGAAGAGCTGTGCGGAGCCTGGTCCCGCCGGACCGCCGCGCAGCACGGTCGGCGGCACGTTCGGCCATCCGAGCGTCCGCGCCGCCACGTAGGCGGCCACCTCTCGCCGGTGCAGCGTCCCTGCTGGGAAGTCCCAGAGCGGCGCCTCGCCGCGGCGAGGTTTGTAGACGGCGAGGACCTCGTCGTCGTCGGCGACGCACCGCGTGAGCAGCGTGGCGTTGGACGCGCCGGGCAGCAGGCCGAGGATCTCCATGTCGCCCACGGCGAGCGCGCGGGGCACCGCCACGTCGCTCAGTCGCGGACCGCCGAATGTCCGTTCATCGCGGGACACGCGTGTCCCTCCGGGTCGATGGGGTTCCCGCAGAACTGGCACGTGGGGCGACCGCGGTCGGCGACCTCGGCGCCGTGGCGCGATAGGGCGAGCATCTGTTCGCGCGTCGCGAGCAGCCGGAGCGTCTCGGGCTCGTGGTCGAGGAGCCCTCGCAGCGGGTCGTCGTCGCCGTCCCCCTCCTCGTCCTCGTCCTCGCGCGGATCGAACTCCGTGACCTCGAGCAGGAACAGGTCGTGCTCGCGGTCGTAGCCGAGCGAGAGACGGCCGGCGCGCCAGCGCGGATCGAGCGGTTCCTCGAGGGCGAGGTCCTCGTCGTCGGTGTCGGTCCCCGTCTCGAGCTCCACGTCGGCGAGCAGCTCGAGGATCGACGCGGCGAGCAGCTGCACCTGCTGCTTCTCGACGATCACGGTCACGAGCTCGCCCGCGCCGCGCGCCTGCAGGTAGAACGTGCGGTCGCCGGGCTCGCCGACGGCGTCGGTCGTGATCCGGTCGACGGGTCCGAGGTCCATAGGCTCGTTATCCTCGCACGCTGCGGCGGTTCGGGACCCGACGCGCGGTCGTCCGTGGGCGTCTGGCCTCCCACGGCGGCGCGGGCGTCGCTCCGAACCGCGCCAGCCCACCCGTGTCGTTCATCAGCAGCACGCGCCATCCGTCGCCGGCCCGCTGCACGACCGAGACCGACGCCGTGTCGATCACCAGTCGCTGGAAGCCGTCGAGCGGGATCCCCTGGGCGTGCGCCAGGAAGAGCCGGGCGATGTCGCCGTGCGTGGCCACCGCCACGCGGCCCCGGCGGTGCCTGCGGGCGATCGCCTGCATCGCGGCCACGACGCGGGCTTGGGCGTCGGCGAAGCCTTCGCCGCCTCCGGGGAAGCGGAACGTGGACGGCGACGCGTGCACCTCGCGCCACGCCTTCGTGGTGCGCAGCCGGGCGAGCGACTTCCCGGTCCACGAGCCGGCGTCCATCTCGATCAGGTCGTCGCGCACGACGACCGGCAGACGCGATGCGGCCGCGAGCGGCTCCACCGTCTGGACGCAGCGCTCGAGCGGGCTCGAGTAGAGCGCCGTCAGGTTCACGTCGGCGAAGCGATCGACGAGCGCGTCGGCCTGCGACCGTCCACGGTCGTCGAGATCGATGCCGCCGGTCTGCCCGTAGAGCGTCTTGCCGGTCTGGCCCGTGAGGCCGTGCCGGATCACGAACAGGGTCGCCATGCGGCGCAGCCTACGTGGCGCCGCTCGACGCAGGCGCGCTCGCCGGCAGCGTGACCTCGACCTCCGTGCCGGCGCCGAGCTCGCTCCGCACCTCCACCGTGCCGCCGTGGTTCTCGGCGACGTGCTTCACGATGGCGAGGCCGAGGCCGGTGGCGCCGGTGTCTCGTGACCGCGCGCGGTCGACGCGGTAGAAGCGTTCGAAGATCCGCGTCAGATCGCGCTGTGGGATGCCGACACCCGTGTCACGCACGAGCAGCACCGCGGACGCGTCGGCGAGCGCGAGGCGGGCGGACACGGAGCCTCCGGGGCGGGTGTAGCGGATCGCGTTGTCGACGAGGTTCCGGACCAGGAGCGACAGGTCGCGTGCCGAGCCGCGCACCACCGCGGCGGCGGGCGCGTCGACGACGAGCTCGACCCCGGCGGCGGCCACGACGTCCTCGAACCGCTGTGCCTCTTCGCGCACGATCGCGTCGAGGCGCACGTCCGCCTCCATCTCGCTCCCGGACTCGAGCCGCGACAGGTCCAGCAGGTCGGCGACGATCCGCGAGAGGCGGACGGCGTCGCGCTCGAGCTGCGCCGCGAACCGCGGAACCGCTTCGGGGTCGTCGACGGCCGCCTGTCCGAGGGTTTCGGCGGTCGCCCGGATCGACGCCGCGGGTGTCTTCAGCTCGTGCGAGGCGTTCGCGACGAAGTCGCGGCGGATCGCATCCAGCTGCCGCGACTCGGTCACGTCCCTGGCGACGAAGAGCACCGATCCGTCATCGCCGACCGGCATCGCCTCGCACCGGATCCACCGCGTGGGTGCGCCGCTCTCGACGATCAGCGACCCGGCCGTTCCCTCGCGCGCCCGCTCCGCGAGTTCGCGCAGACCGAGCGGGAACAGCCCCGTCGTGCTGCCGGGCACGCTTCCGAGGAGCCGCTCGAACGCCGCGTTCGCGTACGCGGTGCGGCCGTTCGGATCCAGCAGCAGGACGCCGTCGTGCATCGACGAGAGGATCAGGTCCCGGGTCTCCCGGAGCCCCTCGGACGCGCGCTCGTGGCGCCGGAGCTCCTCGCGAGCGCCCGTCAGCTCCGCGCGCGCGTGGCGGATCTCCGCGTCCGCACGCCGCCGCGACACCGCGACGATGCCGACGGCGATCGACGCGATCACGGCGAGAACCGCGGCTTCCATCGATGCCGAGTGTAGAAGCGCCGCGCGCGCCGTTCACCGACCGTTCACCTCGACGCCGCGGGCCGTCCACCGGCGCTCCCTAGCATCGCGTCGGACCCACCGACTGGCCGACAGGGAGGGACGATGGTGAAGCTCCGGAGGTTCGCGAGCATCATGGCGGCGGCGCTCGCGTTGACGCTCGTCGCCGCGGCGTGTGGCGGCGATGACGACGGTGGCGGCACCGACGGTGGAACGGACGCCACGGGGCTGACCGGCACGATCAACGTCTCCGGTTCCTCGACCGTCGAGCCGATCTCGGCGCTCGTCGCGGAGCTCTTCAACGAGGACAATCCCGACGTGCAGATCCGGGTCGACGGTCCCGGCACCGGCGACGGGTTCGAGCTGTTCTGCGCAGGCGACACCGACATCAGCGACGCCTCCCGCCCGATCGAGGACGACGAGATCGCCGCGTGCGAGGACAACGGCATCGAGTACGTGGAGCTCGAGGTCGCGCTCGACGGCGTGACGCTCATGACGAGCCCGGCGAACGCGGTCGAGTGCCTCACGAGCGGAGACATCTACGCGCTGTTCGGTCCGGAGTCCGAAGGGTTCTCGAACTGGGCGGACGCGAACGACCTCGCGAGCCAGGTCGGCGGCCAGGGTGGCTTCCCGGACGCGCCGCTCGAGATCACCGCGCCGGGTGAGGAATCGGGCACCTACGATGCCTTCGTCGAGCTCAGCGGGATCCCGGACATCGCCGTGGAGAACGGGATCGCCGAGGACGATGCCGAGGCCCTGCGGAAGGACTATCAGGCGTCCCCGAACGACAACGTGATCATCCAGGCGATCGAGGGTTCCGAGACGGCGCTCGGCTTCGTCGGGTTCGCGTTCGCCGAAACGGCCGGCGAGGGCGTCAAGGAACTCGCGGTGGATGCCGGCGACGGATGCGTCGCACCATCGGCGGAGACGATCGCGGACGGGTCGTACCCGCTGTCGCGGTCGCTCTTCATCTACGTGAACGCGACGACGCTCGCCGAGAGCGACGCCCTCGCCGCGTTCGTGGACCTGTACGTCTCGGACACCGGGCTGACCGAAGCGGTCGAAGCGGTCGGCTACATCCCCCTGCCGCCCGACCGGCAGGAGGGCACCCGGAGCACCTTGGGATCAGCCGCGGCGTGAGGCCGGCACGCCGATCCGGAGGCCGCTACGGTTCCCGGATCGGCGCGTCGACCGGACGAGGCGCCATCGACGCTGCGAGGAACGGATGGCCGTGGACACCACCTTGACCTTCGCGGATCTCCGCGGGGACGCTCGTCGTCGCCGGCGGGAAGCGCTTGTCCGGTGGCTGCTGCGGGGAGCCGCCGTCTTCTCGCTGGTGGTGAGCGTCGCGATTGTCCTCGCGCTCGTTGGGGAAGCGTTCCGCTGGCTCACCGGCATCGACCTCGCATGGCTCGTTGGCGACGGATGGTTCCCTCGGCGTTCGGAGTTCGACGTCCTGACGCTCGTCGCCGGCACCATGATCGTGTCGGCGATCGCGATCGCCGTGGCGGCGCCGCTCGGCCTCGGCGCGGCGGTGTACCTATCGGAGTTCGCGAGCCCCCGGATCCGTCGGATCCTCAAGCCGATGCTGGAGGTCCTCGCGGGGATCCCGAGCGTCGTCCTCGGCTACTTCGCGCTCACGGTGATCCAGCCGAGCATCGTGCAGGACGTCTTCGGCGGCACGAGCGCGTTCTCGCTCATGGCGGCCGGCATCGGCGTCGGGATCCTGACGATCCCGCTCGTCGCGTCGGTGAGCGAGGACGCGATGCACGCGGTTCCGGACGCGCTCCGTGAGGCGGCGTACGGGATCGGCGCTCGGCGCAGGACCGTCGCGATGCAGGTGGTCGTTCCGGCGTCGGTCTCGGGCATCGTCGCGGCGCTGATCCTCGGGCTGTCGCGGGCGATCGGGGAGACGATGGTCGTGGCGATCGCCGCGGGCGCCACCGGTGGCGGCCTGCGCACCCTGAACCCGTTGGGGCCCGGCCAGACGATGACGGGCGCGATCTCGTCGCTCGCGATCGGATCCGACCAGGTGCAGGGTTCGACGTTCGCCTTCGACTCACTGTTCTTCGTCGGACTGCTGCTGTTCGTCATGACGTTCGGCCTGAACGTGATCAGCGAGCGCTTCGTCCGGCGCGTCCGGAGGTCGTACTGATGTCGACGATCGTCGCGTCGGACGAGGTCCGCGCCCGCGTCGACCGCGCGCTCCGCGGCAAGCGCACGGACGTCCCGGGCCGCGTCTTCTCGACCGTGCTCCTCCTCACGTTGCTCGCGTCGCTCGCGGTCCTCGGCGTGCTGCTCTGGACGACCGTCGATGAGGCGTTGCCGGTGTTCCGGGAACGCGGATGGGACTTCGTGACGAGCGACACGTCGTCGCTCGCGAGCCGGGCCGGCGTGTACCAAGGGCTCGTGGGTTCGATCATCCTGATCGGGTTCGTCGCGGTGATCGCCCTGCCGGCGGGGATCGCCGCCGCCGTGTACCTCGAGGAGTACGCGCGCGACACGAAGCTCAACCGGATCCTGATCACGAACATCCGCAACCTGGCCGGCGTCCCGTCGATCGTGTACGGGATCTTGGGTCTCGTCGGGTTCGTGCAGACGCTCAGGGGCGTGACCGGTCCCGGAGGAGGGCAGCTCGGCCTCAGCTACGTCTCCGGCGGTGCGACGTTGGCCGTCCTGGTGATGCCGATCGTGATCCTCGTGACGATGGAGGCGCTCCGAGCGGTTCCCCGGAGCATCCGCGAAGGCGCGTACGGCGTCGGGGCGACGCGCTGGGAGATGGTGCGGAGCCACGTGCTGCCCTACGCCGCGCCGGGCATCTTCACGGGCGCGATCCTCGCCCTCGCCCGCGCGTTCGGAGAGACGGCGCCGCTGCTGCTCGTCGGAGCGACGACCGGGTTCTTCTCGAACCCGAGCGGGCAGAACGCGCTCGAGGTGCTCCAGGGCTTCTACACGGCGCTTCCGACGCTCGTGTACTCGTGGTCGCGACTGCCGCGGGGCGACTGGGGCCCCAACGTCTCCGCGGCGATCATCGTCCTGCTCGTGACGATCCTGATCGTGAACGCGGTGGCCATCCTGCTGAGGAACCGGTATGAACGGAAGTGGTGATGAGGTGGACACGCAGGACGTGATCCAGATCCCGGGAGGGCCGGGCACCGCCCGAGGAGGACGGCTGACGATCCGAGAGCCAGTGAGCGACGAGCCGCAGGTGCGGCGCGAGGCGGTCTTCCGCGTGGAGGAGCTCTCCGTGTACTACGGGTCGTTCCGTGCGGTCCGCGACATCACGTTGCCGATCGGTCAGAACGAGATCACCGCGCTCATCGGGCCGTCCGGCTGCGGGAAGACGACGTTCCTCCGATGCCTCAACCGGATGAACGACCTCGTCGAGAGCGCTCGGATCGAGGGACGGGTCCTCTATCACGGCGTCGACCTCTACGACCCGCGGGTCGATCCCGTCGAGGTGCGTCGTCGGATCGGCATGGTGTTCCAGAAGCCGAACCCCTTCCCGAAGTCGATCTACGACAACATCGCGTTCGGCCCGAGGATCGCCAGGTACCGAGGCAACATGGACGACCTCGTCGAGGAGTCGCTCCGACGTGCGGCGTTGTGGGACGAGGTGAAGGACAACCTGAAGGGCTCGGGGCTCGCGTTGTCGGGCGGACAGCAGCAGCGGCTGTGCATCGCGCGTGCGATCGCGACGCGTCCGGACGTGATCTTGATGGACGAGCCGTGCTCTGCGCTCGATCCGATCGCGACGGCGAAGATCGAGGACCTGATGCGCGAGCTGGTGAGCGAGTACACCATCGTGATCGTGACCCACAACATGCAGCAGGCGGCGCGGGTGTCCGACCGCACCGCCTTCTTCACCGTCGAGGTGCACGGCGACGGCTCGCGGACGGGCACGGTCGTCGAGTACGACCGCACCGAGACGATCTTCACGAACCCGTCGGATCAGCGCACGGAGGCCTACGTCACGGGGCGGTTCGGCTGATGCGGACGCAGTTCCATCAGGCGCTCGAGGAGATGGAGCTCCGGCTGCTGTCGCTCGGCGAGCTCGCCGGTCAGGCCGTCGAGCGAGCGACCAGCAGCGTGGCGACGCAGGACGTCGATCTCGCGGAACGGGTGATCCGCGAGGACGACGCGATCGACGACCTGTACCTCGCGATCGACGGCGGTATCCTCCAGCTGCTCGCGCTCCAGTCGCCGGTCGCAGCCGATCTCCGACTGATCTCGGCGATCCTGCACAGCTGCCTGCACCTCGAGAGGATCGGCGACCAGGCGGTGAACATCGCCAAGATCCAACGGGTCGTCCACGACAAGCCGGGCAGCGACGTGATGCGGCAGCAGATCTCCGAGATGGGCGACATCGTGGTCCGCATGATCCGCACCGCGATGGAGGCGTTCGCGAAGCGCGACGTCGAGCTCTGTCGGCAGCTCCCGACGATGGACGATCCGGTCGACCGCCTGAACCGTCTCACCCACCTCGAGGCCCTGAAGCTCGCCGACGACCCCCGCGCGCTCGACTGGGGGATGCACATGAACCTCGCGGCGCGCGCGCTCGAGCGCGTCGGCGACAACGCGGTCGACATCGCCGAGCAGGTCGGGTTCCTCGTCACCGGGGACTTCCGCGAGTACACCGACGCCTCGCATCCCGTCGAGCACGAAGGCTGATGGTCGGAACGGCTCGCATCCTCGTCGTCGAGGACGAGGAGTCGCTCGCCGAGTCGGTCCGCTACACCCTCGAGCGCGAGGGATACGCGGTGACGGTCGCCGCCGACGGGCGTCGCGCGATCGAGCGGTTCCGCGCCGACGGGCCGGATCTCATCGTCCTGGATCTCATGCTGCCGGAGATCTCGGGGCTCGACGTCTGTCGGATGATCCGTCAGGTCTCCGACGTCCCGATCATCATGGTGACGGCGAAGGATCTCGAGGCCGACAAGGTGACGGGACTCGAGCTCGGTGCCGACGACTACGTCACGAAGCCGTTCTCCGTCCGTGAGCTCGTGTCGAGGATCCGGGCGCATCTGCGGCGGGCCGGGATGGCCACGGGTGCCACCCACGACGAGGAGCTTCGCGGAGGTCCCGTGGTGATCGACGTGGCTCGCCACGAGATCCGGGTCGGCGGCGAGCTCACGCCGTTCCCGCCGAAGGAGTTCGCCCTCCTCCGAACCCTGCTGCGTCGCAAGGGTCGCCTGCTCACGCGCGAGTTCCTGATCGGAGAGGTCTGGGGGCACGACTACGTGGGCGACACGAAGACGTTGGACGTCCACGTCAAGCGCATCCGGCGCAAGATCGAGCCCGATCCGGGGCGTCCCGCCCACCTCGTCACGGTCCGCGGGCTCGGATACAAGTTCGTCGACTGAGGCCGGACCGGCCGGTCGCGAGATTGGCACGGACCCGAGACTCGTGTATCAACTCCCCGGCAGTGGAGAGGGGGGACGGTGGCGCGGTTCCGGTTCAAGCTCGTGCCGAGGGACGAGCGGTTCTTCGATCTGTTCGTCCAGCTGGCCACGACGGTGCGCGCCGCCGCGCTCGCCTACCAGGAGCTCGTCGGAGACTTCACCGACGTCACGGCGAAGGCGGAGCGCCTGCGCGACATCGAGCATGAAGGTGACGAGATCACCCACGAGACGATGCGGCGGCTGAACACCGTCTTCATCACGCCGTTCGACCATGACGACATCTACCGACTCACGTCGCGGCTCGACGACGTGATCGACCACATCGAGGCGGCCGGGGACCAGATGGTCCTGCACAAGATCGAGCGGCCGCTCCCGGAGATGAAGGCCCAGGCCGACGTCCTCGTCCAGGCCGCCGACGTAACGCTCGAGGCGATGCGAACGCTCCCTCGGTACGACCGCCTCGAGTCGTCGTGGCACGAGATCAACCGCCTCGAGAACGACGGCGACCGCATCTACCGTCGCGCGGTCGCCGACCTGTTCGGCGGCGACCACCGGGCGATGGACGTGCTGAAGTGGAAGGCGATCATCGACGAGGCCGAGGTCGCCCTCGATACCCTCGAGGACGTCGCGAACCTCCTCGAGGCGATCGCGCTGAAGCAGACCTAACCGGATGGTCTGGTTCGTCCTCGCGCTCGCATACCTGTTCGAGTTCGCGAACGGATGGACCGACGCGCCGAACTCGATCGCCACGGTGGTGTCCACGAAGGTCCTACGCCCGCACTGGGCGGTCATCATGGCGGGCGGGCTGAACCTCATCGGGGCGCTCTCGGGGACCGCCGTCGCGAAGACGATCGCCGAAGACATCGTCGATCCCGACTTCGTCACGCTCGGGACCGTGGCGGCAGCGGTGCTCGCCGCCACGATCTGGGCGCTCGCGGCGCAGCGCTTCGGGCTGCCGTCGAGCGAATCGCATGCGCTGGTGGCGGGGCTCCTGGGCGCCGGGTTCGCAGCCGGGGGTCTCACCGGGCTGGAGTGGGCCGGAACCCGCGCGTCGCTGATCGGGCTCGTGACCTCGCCGGTCGGAGGGTTCCTCGTGGGTCTGCTGCTGATGGTGACGATCTATCGCCTGTTCCAGCGGGTCCGACGCTCGACGGTGTCACGCGTCTTCGGGCGGGGTCAGATCCTGTCCGCCGCGTTCATGGCGTTCAGCCACGGAACGAACGACGCGCAGAAGACCATGGGCATCATCGCGCTCGCGATCGCGCTCGACCGCGCCGGCACCGGGGGCGAGGTCGGCGACCTGGTGATCGAGACGTGGATCATCGTGTCGGCGGCACTCGTCATGGGGCTCGGCACCATGGTGGGCGGATGGCGCGTCGTCCGGACGATGGGCATGCGGATGACGCACCTGGAGCCGGTGCAGGGGTTCGCCGCCGAGACCGGGGCTGCGAGCGTCATCACGGTCGCGGCACGGCTCGGGATCCCTGTCAGCACGACGCACGCGATCGGGTCCGCGATCAT
>DATHTO010000014.1:0-8269 GCA_035463115.1 Actinomycetota bacterium
TTCACGATCACGTCCCAGGAGCTCGAGGGCGCGTTCGCCGAGGGGATGGGGTTCGACGGCTCGTCGATCGAGGGCTTCAGCCGGATCCAGGAGTCCGACATGGTCGCGATCCCCGATCCCTCGACGTTCCAGGTCATCCCGTGGAAGACCGAACATCCGGTCGCCCGGATGTTCTGCGACGTCTTCACCCCCGGCGGAACGCCGTTCGACGGGGATCCGCGGTTCGTCCTGAAGCGTCAGCTGCGCCGCGCGTCGGATCTCGGCTACACGTTCTACGTCGGGCCGGAGCTCGAGTTCTTCTACTTCAAGAGCGTCGACGATCCGACGTTCCTCGACCAGGGCGGGTACTTCGACGAGACGCCGCTCGACGTCGCCACCGACTACCGCAAGCGCACGGTGCAGTACCTCGAGTCGATGGGCATCCCGGTCGAGTACGTGCACCACGAGGTCGCGCCGAGCCAGCACGAGATCGACCTGCGGTACACCGACGCGCTCTCGATGGCCGACAACGTGATGGCGTACCGCCTCACCGTGAAGGAGGTCGCGCACGAGTTCGGCATCTACGCGACGTTCATGCCGAAGCCGGTCGCGGGCGTGAACGGCAGCGGGATGCACACGCACATGTCGCTGTTCGAGGGCGACCGGAATGCCTTCTTCGACGCGACCGACGAGTACCACCTCGCGAAGACGGCGAAGGCGTTCATCGCCGGCCTGCTCGAGCACGCGCCGGGGATCACGCTCGTCACGAACCAGTGGGTGAACTCGTACAAGCGGCTGGTGCCGGGCTTCGAGGCGCCCGTGCACGTGTGCTGGGCGCGTCGGAACCGCAGCGCCTTGGTGCGGGTCCCGATGTACAAGCCGGGCAAGGAAACCGCGACGCGGATCGAGTACCGCTCCCCCGACCCGGCGTGCAACCCGTACCTGGCGTTCGCCGCGATGCTGGCAGCCGGCCTCGACGGCATCGAGCGGGAGCTCGAGCTGCCGCCGGAGGCCTCGAACAACATCTTCGAGATGACGGAGGAGGAGCGCGAGGCAGCCGGGATCCGCGGGCTGCCGGAAGACCTCCACGACGCGATCGGCCTCGCGGAACACAGCGAGGTACTCCGGGAGGCCCTCGGTGACCACGTGCACGAGTTCCTGATCAGGAACAAGCGCGCCGAGTGGGACGGCTACAAGGCCTACGTGACCCCGTACGAGCGCGAGCGGTACCTCGGGATCCTCTGACCGACCCCCATCGGACCCACATCCGAGGGCTATTGACCTACTGCGAAAGCCGACGCTAGGGTCAGGGGTTCACTCGTCCGGTGTCGCCCGAGCCAGGAGGGTTCCCCCGTGCAGGCCAGACGCAAACTCATCTTCGCGACCCTCGCGGTCGGGATCGTCCTCTCGGCCACCGCCCTTCCCGGGCTGGCGGCGAAACCGCAACCGGAGAAGACCTTCAAGGTCGACATCACGCCGACGAGTGCGCCTGCCGGCGCATCGGCGACGTTCACGGCGAAGTTCACGAACATCACGCCGGGCAACTCGAACTTCAACTCGGTGCAGCTCACCGCCCCGGCCGGGTCGACGGTTTCAGGCGTCGTCGTGACCGGGTCGAACACGAACGCCTCCGCGCAGGTGTCGATCGACGGGCGCGTCGTAACGGTGACCGGACTCGATCCCGTCAAGTCGAACCAGTTCGTCCAGCTCGCCGTCACACTGACGACGCCGTCGGCGACCGGCTGCACGGGGGTCACAGGCTCGTGGACCGCCGAGGCCTGGACGGGCAGCAACACATCGGGCAACACCTTCAGGCTTGCTCAGAGCAGCGGCCTCTCGACGAACTTCACCGTCTCGTGCACCCTGCGGTTCGTCCAGGGCGGAGCACCGACCGGCGCCATCGAGGACACCGCCATCACCGGTACCGACGGAGGTGCCGTGAGGGTGGAGCTCCTGAACGGCACGAGCCGTGACACGTCGTTCTCGGGGTCGGTGTCGATCGTCGTCGTGACCCCCTCCGGTGCCACGCTCAACGGCACCACGACCACGAACGCGGTGAACGGAGTGGCGACGTTCAGCAACCTGTCCATCTCGTCGGCGGGCGAGTACACGCTGAAGGCGACGTCGGGAACCCTCGAAACCGCACCGGTGACGATCCGGATCTACGAGAAGGGGATCGCCTGCGGCGAGGATGATTCGGCATCCGGCGGCGGCACGTCCGTGACGATCGAGCGCCCGTCCGTGGCCGACGAGACCGGCGACGCGTGCGAGGTCCGTATCCCGTATTCGCTCGACGTGTCGAGCGATGGCCGCACCGTCACGCTCCGCAAGGACGACCCCACCTCGCAGCTCGAGGAAGCGCGCTTCATCGTCGAGATCGCGTGGGTGGCCGAACCCGCCAGCTACCCGGGCACCGGTCGGACGACGACGTTCGACCTCGACTTCGACGGCACGGCCGACGGGACCCCCGGGATCTGCGAGAAGGTCGGCGGCCAGACGCAGTACCCGACGAACCCGGGGCCGAACGGCTTCTACCCCGCAGCCGGTGCGGACTTCCCCTGGTGCGTCGCCGGGGTGTCGATCCTTCCGGCCGAAGGCGGGAAGCAGCAGGTGACGGAGACGTTCTGGGGTTCCGGCGACCCCGCGATCAAGCGATAGCCGGTCGGGTCACGTGGGTGCCGTCGGTGGCGACGGCACCCACGTCACGCCCAATCGCGTGAACGTGGCGTCGGCCATCCCACTGCGGTCGGCCTCGACCGAGGCGCCTCCCTCGCGGGCGAGGAGCTCGAACGCGCGAACGGTGAGCGCGGCCTCGTAGTCGGCGCCCCGCTCCGTCGCGACCGCGAGGCTCGCCTCGAGGTCGTCGCGAGCGCCAGCCAGGTCGCCGAGCTGGAGCCGGGCATACCCACGCGCTCGATAGAGGATCGGCTCGACCTGCGGTGAACCTCCGATCGATCCCGCGCGGGCGAACGCGGCGTCGACCGCCTCGACCGCCTCGATCGGCCGTCCTTGCAAGACCGCGTCTTCCGCGAGCCGTCCGAGCGTCGCGACCTCCTCCAGCTGGTCGCCCCCTTCGCGGACCATCGCGAGCGCGTCGTCGAGGTGTTCACGCGCCTCGTCGTGCCGGCCGAGCCGCGACTCGATGCGTCCGAGGACGCTCACCGTGAACGCGAGCATGTACCGGTAGCGCGACGTTCGGAAGATCCGGATCGCCTCGCGCGCGAGGGCCTCGGCCTCGACGAGTTGCCCCTGGTCGGCCAGGATCTCAGCGATGTTCGCCGTGCCGATCGCTGCGCTGACCACGTCACCGGCACGCATCTGCATGTCGCGGCTGCGCTCGTAAAGCTCGACCGCGTCGCTCCACCGACCGTCCCAGTACGCGAACGCACCGAGCATGTTGTAGGTGTCTCCCTGCCTGGACAGGTCGCCGAGCTGGTCGTACAGCGACAGGATCTCGTCGGCGTGCGTCGCCAGTTCGGGCCGGCCGAGCTCCAGGTTCGCCCAGTCCGAGACGTAGAGAGCGTGAGCGAGCGCGTCTTTCTCCCCCGCCGCCGTCGCGTCCACGATCGCCCGCTCGCACCAGCGGACGGCGTCGCGGAACCGACCCTGCGAGATCCGGATGGCGCCGTACCACGCATGGATCTGGGCACGGACGGCTCTCGCCTCCACGTCGTCGAGGCTTCCGACCAACGACGCGGCGCGGGATAGCCACCGCAGGCCCTGCGACGAACGACCCGTCGTGTCTTCGATCCGGGCTTGCTTCAGCATGAGTCGTGCTCGGCACGTGGGGACGTCACACAGCTGACGCGCCTGCGCGAAGGCCTGCCCGGCCTCCCGGTAGAGCCCCGCCCGTTCACGAACCTCGCCCAGGGCCTCGTACGTCTCGAGGCGTTCGGAACCCGTGACCGTCGGAAGATCGCGCGCCGCGTCGAGGGCGCGCTCGTAGAAGGTCGCCGCGTCGACGTTCGCGTAGATCGCCGCCGCACGAAGCGCGGCCACGCGGGAGTATCGCCACGCGCGCGCGTGATCGCGTGCGCGGAGGAAATGGAGCGAGAGGATCTCGGCCTCGTCGCCAGGGTCGGTCGCGAAGCGCTCGATCGACTCTCCGACCGCCGCGTGGAGGTCACGCCGACGCCGGAACGACAGCCCCTCGTACGCCACGGCCCTCGCGGTCTCGTTCCGGAAGCGAAGCGTGTCCGCACGATCCCACTCGAGGAACGTCTCGAGGTACCGCCAGACGTCCCGTGAGATGTCGCCGAGCTCGTACGCGAGCACCACGCGGGCGAGGCCCTCCGAGAACGTGTCGCCGAGGACCGAGGCGTACCGCAGCAGCTGTCGATCCGCGGGCCGCAGCGCATCGATCTGCGCCGTCACCAGCTCCTCGATCGATCCCGGCAGCGCATCGAGGTCGCCGCCCTGGCGCACGGCGATCAGGAGCTCCGTCAGGAACATCGGATTGCCGCCGGACCGCTGCACGAGATCCCGAACGCGGTGAGGCGGTAGCGCGTCGTCCTCGGCGGCCGCCGCCAGCGCCTGTTCGGCCTCGCTGCGTGCGAGCGGCTCGAGGGCGAGCGTCGTGACGTTCTCGGCGTCCTCGCCCCTGAAGCCGGCGGCGGCGGGTCGACGCGTGACGACCACGAGCCAGGGCCCCTGCTCGATGTTGAGCGCGAGGCGCCGCAGGAGATCCGCGGACGCCTCGTCCATCCAGTGGGCGTCCTCGATCGTGACCAGGGCCGGCCGAGGCAAGACCGCGGCGAGCAGCTCTCCGGTGACCTCCTCGATCCGCTGACGACGGAACCGGTCATCCAGGGCGGCCGTGCGTTCGTTGTCCTCGATCGAGATGTCGAGGGGCGTCCGCAGGAGCGGGATCCACGGCTCGAGATGCGGAACGAGCTCCTCGACGACCTGGCGGACCCTCTCCGCCACCGCCTGCGCATCGTCGCTCGCTCGGATCTCGAGCGCCTCGCGGAGCGGCCGTTTGAACGCCGCGTACGGCGTCGAGGCACCGTAGAGCTGACAGTGGATCGTCCACACCGAGAATCCCTCGGCTCGCGTCACGGTCTCCTCGGTGAGCCGCGTCTTGCCGAGCCCGGCGTCACCGACGACGTCCAGCACCCGCCCGTGCCCCGATCGGGCCGCGTCGATCGCCTCTTCGATCGAGGAAAGCTCCTTCGCACGGCCGGCGAGGGGAAGACGAGCGGCGCGCGCCTCGACGGAGACGGAATCGGCCACCACGTCGCCGAGCTCGTACGCGACGACGGGTTGCGACTTCCCCTTGACCATGAAGGGTTCGAGCTCCCGCGTGACGAACGCGAGCCGGGAACGGGCGAGCACGTCGCCGGTGACCAGCACCTGCCCCGGCTCGGCCTTGCCCATCACGCGGGCCGCGAGGTTCACGGCGTCGCCCATCACCGTGAAGGTCCGGCGGTACGAGGGACCGATCTCACCCACGAAGACGTGGCCGCGGTGCACGCCGGTCCTGAGCGGGATCATCCGGTGGGTCGATGCGATGTCGCGGAGCGCGATCAGGAGGCGCTCCTCGTCGTTCCCCGCGGCCCTGGGGGCGCCGGCCGTCAGGATGATCTTCCCGCCGTCGTGATCGACGTCGGTCCCGAGGAAGCAGACCTCGTTCGCGTCGACCGCCGCCTGCACGTCGCGGACGAGGCGATCGAGTTCGACCGCGAACGCCGCGGTCCCTTCGCGCTGGATCAGATCGTCGGTTCCGTCGAAGTGGAGGAAGGCGACCGCCACCTGTCGATGTTCGGGCTCCGACGCCGCGAACAGCAGAGACTCGCGCATCCCCACCGGAACGCTCCGTCGGAGCAGTTCGTCGTCGACGCTCGGCACGTCCGAGACGAGCCCCCCCGCCTCGCCTCTGGGAGCCGATCGCAACAGCCATCCCGTTTCCTTCGCGAGCCCGACGCATCCGGGGGGAACCAGCGACGCCGTCGTCGAGCTGATCACGATCTCGCCTGCGTCGGCGGTCCCCTCCATCGAGACGACTTCGCTGGCGCCCGGCCCGGTCACGATCAGCTCCCGGTGAGAATCGCCGACGAGGAACAGATGGAACCGACCGGTGTGCACGCCGACCGACATCCGCAGGGTCACGCGACCGCCCGTCGTCTCGAGACGACCGACCTCCCGCAGCCGCAGTCGCATCCCTGCCGCCGCGCGGCACGCCCGCGCCGCGTGCTCCTCCGGCGATCCGTTCGCGAACAGCAGCAACAGCGCGTCGCCGCCGAACTTCAGCAGGCTGCCGTCCTCGTCGTACGCGATACGGAGCAGCTCAGAGAAGCAGTGGTTGATGGCGTCGGCCATCTCCTCACCGCCGATCTTGCCGTGCCGCGCGAGCTTCTCCGACAGCTTCGTGAACCCGGAGATGTCGACGAACACCATGGAACCGTCGACCTCGAGATGCGTCGCCGCTGGATGTTCGGCGAGCCAGCCCAGCGTCACGCGAGGCAGGAACGGCTGGAGCCGCTCACGGACGGACGAGACGGTGCTGGTCACCCGATGAAGCTAGCTGACGGCGCCGGTCTCCGCGACGGCCGCATGGTCCGTCGGAAACGTCAGCCGACGACGACCCTTCCGCACATCCCGCTGCAGGCGCCGTTCGCCACGGTGGAGTGCAACGTGCAGCGGTACCGGTAGGTCCCAGCCTTGCCGAACGTGAAGGCGGTCGTTCCGCCGGGGCCGATGTTGCCCGTCTTCTTGCTCCAGTTCTTGCTCGTCGCCGTCACGTTGTGCGTGCCGTCGACCATCTTCCAGACGACGCGTGAGCCGGTGGCCACCGACACCGTCTTCGGCTTCCAGCGGAACCCGTCGTCGGTGAGCCTCGCGCGGACCCGGAAGGTCGCCGCCGAGGCGACCGATCCCAGCAGCAGCACGGCGACGAGCACCAACGTGACGGACGCCACGGAGCGCGATCGGACGGTCACGGTCCCTCCCCCCTGGACGGTCGTTCGGCGGGTGATACGCGGAGGCGTGCGGGCAGGTTCAGCCGCGCCCGGCGGTCCATCCCTGCCGCAGCGGCGATCGATCCGACCGGGGACGCGCCGGAACGTCTATTTGCCCACCCCCGCACCGCTCGGCTAGCGTGCCGGCATGGCTCCGGACGATCCCGACCACGCGCCCGTCGCCCCGATCCTCGACGAGGTCAAACGGCGTCGCAAGACGCTCCACGACACCCTGGTGCACCTCGAAGAAGCGATCTCGTCTCCCGCGTCGGGCCGCATCCCGCAATGGACGGCGCAGGTCGTCAAGGAGATGCACGAGATCCGCGATGCCTTCGACCAGCACATCCTCGTCACCGAGAAGCCCGACGGGCTCTACGACGAGATCCTCGAGCACGCCCCGCGCCTGCAGAACGGCATCGGGCGGCTGAAGGACGAGCACCCCCTGATCTCCGGCAGCATCGACGAGATGATCACGCGGCTCGAACACACCGAGGTGGGGAGCGTCCAGTGGCCGCTCGACGATGCACGCGACGACCTCCAGCGGTTCATCGGTCGGGTGATCCGGCACCGCCAACGCGGCGCCGACCTCGTGTGGGAGGCGTACAACGTCGACATCGGCGGCGTCGAGTAGGGACCGCGCCGCGGCGCCCGACCACCACGAGCCACGCCCGCGTCGTCGTCGTCCCGCCGCCCGAGCCTCGGACCTCGCGTAGGCTTTCGCCCCAGTGGTTGCGATCGCGCTCGGCCAGCTGAACGTCACGGTCGGCGACCTCGACGGGAACGTGGAGCGGATGGCCTCCGCCGCCCGCGACGCGACGTCGCACGGTGCCGACGTCGTCGCCTTCCCCGAGCTCGCGATCACGGGGTATCCCCCCGAGGACCTCGTCCTGCGACCCGAGTTCATCCGCGACAACCTCGAGGCGCTCGACCACCTCGCCCGCACGACCTCGGATGGCTGTGACGTCATCGTCGGCTTCGTCGATCGGAGCGAGCGCGGCCTGCACAACGCCGCCGCCGTCCTCCGTGACGGCGAGGTCCTGGGCCGGTACCACAAGTGCCGTCTGCCGAACTACGGGGTGTTCGACGAACGCCGGTACTTCACGCCGGGCGAGGCCGGAGCCCATCTGCGGATCGGAGACACACCGGTCGGCCTGTCGGTGTGCGAGGACGCGTGGGGTCCGGGCGCTCCGTGGACCGCGTACACCGACGTCCCCGTGATCGTGAACATCAACGGATCCCCCTACCACCGCGCGAAGGTGCGCGACCGCTCGGTGGTGTTGCGGGATCGGGTGACGGAGACCGGCGCGGTGCTCGTGTACGTGAACGCCGTGGGA